>NZ_SMMF01000517.1:0-1516 GCF_009711355.1 Roseibium sp. RKSG952
AGGCCAGCTTCGACATGAAGCTGTGCCAGCAAGCATCGGCAATAGACCGAGCGAGTGCCCGGTTCCGGAGAATTCCCTTGTCATCGCTGAAAACCCCGTCCTTTAGGTCGGGGAAGACCTTAATTCCATGGACAGTTTCTCTTCCCAGATCTCCCTGAGGAAGGAGAATTGGTACTTCATCTCCTTCTCGATGGCCTCCAGGCGCGTGTCGTGGTCGACGTTCGAGACCAAGCGGTAAAGTTTGATCAGGTCGGCATCGGAGAGTTCCTTTAGGGACTCCCGCATCTCGCTTAGGCATCCCCAGCTCAGTGGCTCGATGTCTTCACACTTCGTCAGCACGAGCCACCCGCCGGAACGACCGGCGATCCCGAACTCGTAGTCGCCCTGATCGCCTCCTGACACCGTGGTGTATTTGCCTTCGACGTATTGCGACACGCCGTTCTGGCACGCTTCCCAGAAGAGCTCGTCGTTCTCTTTCAGATACTTCTCCCAGGCATCATCGAGGTCCGAATTAACCTCGCCATCACCGTCTTTTCCGTCAAAATCGAAGCCGTGGACTTTGATGTCCCAGGCGAATCCGGAGGGAGAGTAGGCGTTTTCAGTGTTGTGGACCTGATGATCGCAGAGGAACTCGATCATTTCCCGGCGACTGTCCAACGGAAAGAGCTCCTTCTCCAGGTCGCTCTTCATCTTCTCGGGGTAGATAACCCGGTCTGGTTCCGGCTTGAAGCTATCCGGTGTCGCCTTGTAGTAGTCGAAATCGGGAGATCTGAAGCGCGGATGTTCGCGGCAAAATTTGGAAAAGGCCTTCCAGTCCATGGCCATTATTCGGTCGAACTCGGCCTTCTGGCTTGCGCTGGGGCCGAAGGA
The DNA here is from genome assembly GCF_009711355.1 of Roseibium sp. RKSG952. Classification (NCBI taxonomy): domain Bacteria; kingdom Pseudomonadati; phylum Pseudomonadota; class Alphaproteobacteria; order Hyphomicrobiales; family Stappiaceae; genus Roseibium; species Roseibium sp. RKSG952. The sequence goes on from NZ_SMMF01000517.1 coordinate 871, forward strand.
ACCGGAGAGCTGCGGACAGTGTTGATCGAGGACCACCTGAAGATTATTCTCGTCGAGAATGGCGATGCCGTTGTGCTCCGGACCTACAATGCCGGCATTGTAAGCGCCCGCAATCACCACCTTGAACAAACGATTTCTGAAGCTCTTCTCGCCGATAGCTCCGTCGGCGTAATGATAGCGCCCGATTTGGTTCTTAATTCCGTCAGACATGCATTCGTTCTCCATTGCTTAGATAGAGAAATAAATCAGAGATATGAAAATCACAAACTGAAAACACGGACTAACCACTTACTCGATAGGGTGGATTTATCGTCGGAAACGAGGACTGAAGGAGCGTGTTCGTGCGGGAGGATTTCTCCAAGAGTATACTCCTTGCTTCTATCTCGTTGACCCCGAAGGCTCAGTCCCGCCGATCGTCTATACGTTTGACCGCGCGACGCACCAAGTCGGATAGCGCTTCGTGCTCGGGGGTGTCGGCGTTTCCGGATCGATCGATATCTGCGCACTTCTGCGAAAGTTGCTCAGATACGTCCGCCCGTGCCGGGTTTGCTCCACCGCGTCGGGGATAACCGTGCGTTCCTTGTCGCGGTTGGTCTCGCCTTTAACATCTTCCCCGCCCTAAAGGACGGGGTTTCCAGCGCACTGT
>NZ_SMMF01000132.1:0-279 GCF_009711355.1 Roseibium sp. RKSG952
GTGTATGGTTGGCTCCTGCTTGGCAAGGGCTTTATGAGCTTTTGACAGCTGGTCGGCTGCGGCCATGTATTCGGCGTCTGTCTGCAGCAGATGTGCTGCGCGCCATGATGAATTTCCGCCGGACGTGCGGTTCCCACTCAATCGAACGCGCTTTAATATCGCTTCGGGTTCATCGGGGTGTCCCGTTTCGTCCTCTCCGTCAGTTCGCCATCACCTCACGTTGCCCTGACCATTCCTTCAGACCGCTCTCAGCCGCGCTGCGCCACGACCTGCGGCCTG
>NZ_SMMF01000240.1:0-419 GCF_009711355.1 Roseibium sp. RKSG952
CAGGCATGGCGGGAATGACAGTCGATGGCACTTTGCAGATAGATCTTACCGACGCCCTTCAAGGTGCCGACGAAGAAAGTGTCCACGGCGACAAGGCTGCCCGTGTGCGGGGCTTCGATGTGACGTTCCCTGAACTCCGGCGAGAACCGCTCCAACAGACGGATCTGTTCATCGGACAGCTCGATCCTGCGTTCCGCAGTCGCCTTTTCCAGGCGCAGCAGACGCTCATGCTTGGTCAACAGGCCGTGGCGCTGCCAGACGCCGCGCACGCCACCGGAGGAGACTTGAAGTCCTTTCAGCCGTAATTCCTGTTCCACCCGCAAGGCGCCATGGCAGGGATGATCAAGGGCATGGTCGAGAACGGCCGCCTCGATCTCTTCGCTCACCCGGTTCGGGTGCGGTCCCTTCGCGCCAGGCAG
>NZ_SMMF01000086.1:0-241 GCF_009711355.1 Roseibium sp. RKSG952
GTTCGGGTGCGGTCCCTTCGCGCCAGGCAGGCGGTCGATGAGGCCATCTGCGCCGTAGGTCTGGAAATTGCGCCGGATCTCGTAGAACTGCTGGCGCGAGTAGCCCATCAGCCGGCAGGCCTTCGAAACGTTGTCCAGATCCTTTGCAAGATCGAGCAGGGAAAGCTTGCGGCGGGCTATCTTGTCCTTTGTGGTCATGTTGTCTCCGTTGGGTTGATGAAAGTTGTGGTGACTTCATCTA
>NZ_SMMF01000566.1:0-1927 GCF_009711355.1 Roseibium sp. RKSG952
AGCCTCGTCCTTCAGGTCGGGGAGCAGTCATTGGTTAAATCAGGCCGTATGTCCGTCTCGCTTTGCTCAGAGTCACCCTTCGATTGGATTTGTTTTCCCTTTGAAAAGACTGGACGGAATGTCTCCTTCAGTCCATACCACCAATGTATGGAATCTATAATAACCATCAAAGCTAACAATAGAATCCAAGTAATTGTAAGGAATAGGCTTAATAGGAACGCCGCTCCGGATATGTCGTCAGGAAATAATATTAAAAGAAATAATTTCAAATATAAGGAAATTAATGTAATGGAATAAGACAACACCTCAAGAGTATGGGTAAAATTAATTCCAAACAAAAAAATTATTGGAAATAAAATATAAAAGAGCATCAAAACAATTGTTTTCCGATTACTAGTTTTTCTAGTGATGAAACACTGTGCGAATAATATAACCAAGCTGCTTAAAGTGCCCGCAATTACAGCCATCCAACCGTGGTCGACAAACAAGTTACCTTGTGACCACAATGGCAACTCAGGTAACTCAATTTCTTTAAACAAAGCAAAAGGGTTTATTCGGTGCATTTGATAAAAAAGACCAAAAATAATGAAATATACATTGATTGTTAATCCTTTCAGGAGCCATCCGTTCATCAGTCTTCTGTGGATCGTGTTGTCGACTAACCGCATTGCTTTTCCTTACAGGTCTTTTTGGGAACTAATTGGGATTAATGATTTCGCTTGGTTCGTCTTGGGGTAAAAGTCTCTTTTGTGTTGGTGTGTGGTCGATAAATATGGTCGAGTCATGATTGTTGTTAATATTGTTGCGATGAGAATAAATATTCCGAGCTTAATGATGGCCAGAGATAAAAAAGCAAGACTAAAGACAAATCGGAATTTTTGTACGCCTGCCAGATCGAATTGATATACGGCTAGTTCAGACTGTTCCGGATCATCTTTTGCGCTCCGGATCTTCGATCTAACCGTTTCATTTTTGCAGACTACAAACGTCATGGGTATCGTGATCGTATATGGTTTGATTAGATCTCCTGGATCGTATCTAAAAATACGATTATCCTTATCGACCCTCGCCACTGAGTGTTCGACAGAGACAAATCCTTCCGATATCACTATTGGCGGGTTTGTGAGATTTTTCGCGGCAAGATTGAGTGGCTTCAGTCCGGTCATATCGAATCCCCTGCAATAAAGAGGGTTTGTTATAGGAAGGCCCAAAGGATTCGTCAACAAAAGAACGGTTATAGCGGCGCATTGAATCCTTTCATCACTGGGATCAGTGGTGCCGCTCTAGGAGAGTGCGGCTGGAACAGTTTTCGCAAAAATTCCGACATAAGGAGAGCGTTCTTGAGGCGGTGGCGTACATGACGCTCATCGTCATAACCTTGGTGATGCCTAAATCGATCTTCCGACCACAGTTCCTTTCGTGTGATTGTTGACAAAAGAGCTTTTGCGCGGTTTAAAAAGGAGAGGTGAGCGATATGAACGTTGAAAACGGAATGTACGACCCCAAGGAACTCGAAGTGAAGAAGGTTACATCGCGCGAAGCCGACCAGCGCGCTGTCGATTCCGTCCGCCTCAGCGAAGAGGACCTCTGCAAGAGGAATGGCCTCTTCGAGTGCTTCGATGCCTCGAAAAATAAAGTTATCAAGCATATCGATTACGACTTCTCGCAATTCGAGGCTTCGCACGAAGACGAGTGAGTTTGTCGATTGCGAAGCTCGCCGAGATCATAAACCCCGGACCTGAAGGACTGGGTTTACGGCGCAGCTCGATAAAACGCCGGGAGGAGCGAGCCGTCGCACGCGGCGAGACGGGCCTTGTATGTCGTGGAAAGCCCCCGTGCTTGCCCCCAGAAGATCGTCATACCTCTTGCGGAACACCCGAAGGAACAGATACGCGCCGCCAGAGGGCCAGAGGGCCAGAGGGCCAGA
>NZ_SMMF01000412.1:0-880 GCF_009711355.1 Roseibium sp. RKSG952
GAAGCGTCAACTGGGTGGATGGTTGCTTGGGGCGCCATCCTGCCCCCGTCCTTTAGGGCGGGAAAGACTTTAGACACCGCCGGATCCGATCCCCGGTCGAGACACCGGGCAAATTACCGGCGGATACCGAGTAAAGGGAGGGTCTGCGAATGTCTGCCCTTTCGTTTCTCAGTTGTCGGTTTCAGACGCATTTGCGAATATCGACTCAACAAGGAGTAACACGATGCCCGCAAAGAAATTCGACTGGACGAAGTCCTGCTCTTACGACAACACCCAAAAGGCGGCCTTCCACCGTAACGCCAAGAAGGCCCTGAAGGCGCTTGCTCAGGAAATGGGTCTCGTCGGATCCGAATATGACATCAGGTCCAACAAGGGCGGCGGCGCAGTGTCTGGAGAGATCACCCTCCATACCGACGACATCTACGTTCAGGTTTCACAGCCATCCTACGGTCGCGGCAACGAGATCTTGATCCGCACTTGTAAGGACCGAAAGGATTACACCGGCGGGCAGAACCATTTCGCCGCGATCTCCCGGCTGGACGACATCCTGGCGCTCTCCGATATCGTCCTGAAAGTCCGCCAGCAGAAAGTCGGCTTCAATGCTGATGAGATCGAAGACCCAGGGTACAATCCTCATTATCTCCCGCGCCAGTTTAAGTGATTGCTCCCCGCCCTGATGGGCGTGGATTTCTGCTTCAATGGCAGCAGGCCGGGGACAGACGGCCCTGCCGCCTGTAGTTTCAATACCCCTCCCTCGCGACGAATGTTCTCCGCCGCATTCGTGTCCAGGTCATGGTCCGCGCTGCAGTCGCCGGGGATCCATGACCTATCGGCAAGTGTCGGTGTGTCGTTATTAACGTCTTCCCCGCCCTGAAGGACG
>NZ_SMMF01000343.1:0-664 GCF_009711355.1 Roseibium sp. RKSG952
ACAGTGCGGATCGAGCCGGTGTTTCCGTATATCACGGGCGAGTGGGAGGTGACGCTGTGAAGCTCAATCTCTCAGGCAATTTCGAGGCGCGGCGGCAGGCGGCATTGGCCGAGATCGACCGGCGCGCAGAGGCCGCACGGCTGGCGCAAATCACCGATGGCGCGGGGCAGTCGATGACATACACCCGAAAGCTTTCCGAGGCGTTGGATCTGGAAAGTGGCGGCATCGGCCCGTGGCCGCATCTGGCCGGAGAGGTGGGCGTGACCGGCGCGGATGAAACTGCCGTAGCCGCCGTGATCATTGCCCAAAACAATGCGTGGGTTACCGCCTCTGCGGCCATTGAGGGGCGGCGCATGGCGGCAAAAAAACAGGCCCGCGAGGCCGAGACACAGGCAGAGCTGGACGCGGCGCGGGCCGTGGATTTCAGCACGATCCAGGAGACAGGGAATGGCGACGACGAATGAAAACGCACTTGCTGCACTAAACCAGTTGTTGAATGATTATGGCGGCATCGCAGTACTTGGCGATGACCAGACAATCACGCTGGATAAATCTGCCGCCAACCGCATCGCAGCCCTGATTCTCAAAACGGGCGGCTCGGATCGCTGGCAGATCGGCACATTCGGAAATGACCATCTGGTTTTGCAGCGCTCGACCGGGGCCG
>NZ_SMMF01000434.1:0-971 GCF_009711355.1 Roseibium sp. RKSG952
ATCACCGGTCCGGTAAAGCCTTGCCCCCTCTAAACCCGAAAACGGATCTGCAATGAACCGTTCCGTCGTCAGCCCCGGCCGTCCCAGATAGCCTCGGCACAATCCTGCACCTCCGACAAACATCTCACCCACGACACCAATCGGCACCGGCTGAAGATGCGGGTCCAAAACATAAACACTCAGGTCCGGGATCGGCACACCGATCCCGCTCATCACCTGCTCCACTGACTCAGCCCTGACCACATCATAGGTAACATGCACGGTCGTTTCGGTAATACCGTACATGTTGACCAGCTGTAGATGGTTGTCGCCAAAACGCGTGAACCAACCCCGAAGCCTGCTTGGTTCAAGCGCTTCACCGCCAAAAATCACCAACCGAAGGTCCGGAAGGACAAGATCCTTTTCAAGAATCACTCGCATCAGGCTTTCGAACGCCGTCGGCGTCTGGTTCAGCACCGTAACACCGCTTTGCGCGACCAAACCGACAAAGGCTTCTGGATCTTGCGCGACCGCCCGCGGCACGATCACAGCCGTACCTCCCGTGCTTAGTGCACCCCAGATTTCCCAGACCGAAAAGTCAAAGGCATAAGAGTGAAAACAGGACCACACGTCTCCCGGTCGGAACCGGAACCAATCATCGGTCGCGCGCATCAATCGTACCACATTGTGATGCTGCAGCAGGCACCCCTTGGGCCTCCCTGTCGATCCCGAGGTATAAAGGACATAGGCAAGGTCTCGCGGGCATGACCTCGCCAGACGCTCGTGAGCCTTTATTCCAGAATTTTTCAGCCGGGAAAGGTCGGCGGCAATATCCGCATCATTCAGGATAAGTGGTCTCGGTCCGTCTTCATCAGTCAACCGGAACAACGTCTCGGCAAGTTCCCGGCTGGTCACCACCCAGCTCGCCCCTGCATCCGCAAGCATGAAGGCAAGCCGGTCCGGCGGATAGTCCGGATCGAGCGGCAGATAGG
>NZ_SMMF01000630.1:0-2726 GCF_009711355.1 Roseibium sp. RKSG952
TGATGCCTGCTACGCGAGCCGCGCTCTTGACTCCTCCCTGAAGGAAAAGGTTTGTCGCGCTTCTGGATCACGCTCGGGACGCAGGGTTATTTGCTACAGGACCTACATCGAGTTCTTCACCCCTGTCGGGATATCTGGTTGCGGAGAGGGGATTTGAACCCCTGACCTCGTGATTATGAGCCACGCGCGCTGCCGGACTGCGCCACTCCGCGTTAGTATTCTTAACGTCTTCCCCGCCCTGAGGAACGGGGTTTGCCAGCGCTTATGGGTCAGGCGACGGAAGCCTCCTCTTGCAGCGTCCGCGCTACGTCATTCGCGCGTTGTCTTCCGGGTTCGCGACCAGCTTGCGCCATCGCCTGAAGTTCGGACCCGAGGCGGGGAACTTCGCCTTGACTGGCTTTTTACCTAGCTATCTACACGCAGACACCTAGTGGATTGAGATGGTCCGGCCCCAAGGGGTTATCCCGGCGCTCTCTGCCTGCTGCATCTCCGTTTGCAACCGGATCAACAGGTCATTGGCAGAGGGTCGCATCTCAAAAGGTTCGGTGCAGCCAACGTCACAGGTGGCACTGCGCCCAAGTTGCGATCTTAGGCCGGATTTTACACCGATCTCTGTGCGCCCGCCCTAGGGCAATGCGCTAAAATTTGGCGGCAGCACCGCCCCCGAGGCAGGGAATTGAGTCTTTGCGCGTTGTTGCCCGTCCCGGCACGCCTTTTCGAAATGCCACCGGTAAAAGGCCCCTTGTCAGCCGCAACGCCGATCCCTCGGGTGTCTGGTTTCTCGGGTCCGGGCGTCGCTCCGGACTGTCACTTACCTTCGCGCTCCAATAGCTGCGACTGCTCCGAGAAATTCGCGAGATGGCCCGCTGGAGGTGCTCAGCCCGAAGGCTGGGCCGGGGATCGAACCCGTTGCAGCGTACCGACTGTCGTAATCGGCCATCTCGATTCAAGTGCGGCCGTCGCCGTAAGGCGCCGTAACCGCAAGCTGGTGGCGACGACTGGATTCGAACCAGTGATCTTCAGGTTATGGGCCTGACGGGATAGACCGGGCTTCCCTACGTCGCTTTATTCTGAATTTGAATGCTTGGTTCTCGCAAGACGGAAGTATTGCGCCCTCGCGGGTAGCAAATCCTGTCCTTACGAACAGGGTCACCACCTTTCGTGATGCGAGAACCAAGCTGATCGGCACACCAACTGCGCCCTTCCGGGTAGCAGACCCCCACCAACGAGGATGGGTGGCTCATCAGCGTGCGCCGATCAATTTCCATGGCGGCCGGACGCTACTCCGGCTGTTTTTTCGACCTAACGGCTGTGGACTCGACACCACTTGATCCGGGGGCCGCTGCTCCCACTGTTTTTTGCGTGACCGCTTCCCACGCTTCCGCCAGAACTAACTGGAACACGCTAGATCCGGTTAGTATTCGATAGTTCCATCGGACAGGTCGGGCGCAACCGACGTTTCGGAGGGGGTTATGTGCGGTATTGCCCTAACGTGTTCAGAACCGTAACGAGTGATTCCTGCATTCATAGCCGTCGTCCGATGGCACGGGGCGAAACGAAGATCGCTCGATGACGTCATTCGCCGCTGCGTGACCTGCTTTCGCTCAGCCAGCCACCCCATTTGGTATCGGTGAGCCGCGACGCCGTTTCGCTACGCTGGTACGGCCAAGACCTTGGGCGCTCACCGATTGGTTTCAGGCGAACGGGAACGTTGGGCGTATCAACTCTCACCGCTTTTCCGCGCTTTCACGCGGCCACTGTGAAGTGGGCAGTTCCTGTCGCCGTTGGTTCTAACCGTGCGCCAAGCTTGGTTTTTCGGAGGAGGGGTTTGAGCCCACGACCTTCAGGACACGAGCCCGATGAGCTAACCGGACTGCTCCACTCCGCATGACTGGTATTCGGTCGAACACAATGGGAATCGAACCCTTCCAATCCTCGGGCGACCCGCTCCCGATTTCGAGGGGTCGCGTCGGGTGTCGAACCCGACATCAAGCCGGGCGCCCAAAGTGAAGGTGGCCCCCGCCAGGGTGTGTTCTGAAGCCGCATTCGACATCGTCGTCCGGCGGCTCGTTCGATTTCGTGCCCCGCAATGGGGTGTGACCTCATTCCGCAAAGCCGGATGAACTGGTATTCGTTCTTGCGTGCAGCGAATAGCTACACCGGACATAGACCCTTCCGGAAGGGCTGTTTCGGGGCTTTCCCGAAGGACTGGAGCGGATAGAGGGAATCGAACCCTCGTCTTCTGCTTGGAAGGCAGCGGCTCTACCATTGAGCTACACCCGCATGTTTCGTGCTCGCCCCGGGGTCGTCCCTTGTTCCCCGGGGCAGCGTATTCTTTAATTACCCGAAGCTGACCGGGTTCTCCTTGTCGCGAGATGTCCACGACAACCGGAGCCAGCCGACCGCAACAACGCGGATCGTACTGTCCTTGTCGACGATGGCGTGAACGTTGCCGATCTCCGTCAACTATTTTGTTTCGAAAAATTGGTGCGCGAGGCAGGACTCGAACCCGCGACCCCCTGGGTGTAAACCAGATGCTCTCCCAGCTGAGCTACTCGCGCATCGAACGAATGCCCTTGGCTCGGGCGGCAGGATTCGAACCTGCACATCCCGGTTAACAGCCGAGCGCTCTACCAACTAAGCTACGCCCAAGCGAAAGGCATTCGTTTCCGAAACCATGAATTCCTGGTTCGTGGTGGTGGAGCCAGTCGGGATCGAACCGACGA
>NZ_SMMF01000641.1:0-2970 GCF_009711355.1 Roseibium sp. RKSG952
AAAAAGGCCGGGTTTACCGGACGGACACGTCTTTCGAGGCAAAAACCGCATTCGAAATAGCCATCTCGTAAGTTTTCAAAGCGCAGTTTTCATTAATGAATTCGAGACAATTCATGGTGTTTGTGAAAGCAGATGCCGCGTTTCAATGTCCCCCGACAGTGATCCCCTAACGGAAATGACACTTGACCGTCACAAGTGGATTTGCTCTGTTTTGTTACGATATAACATTGTAAGTTTCAGAGGCGTTTCGATAGGAGCCACGCATAGCCTCGTCTTCGCACTTTGCTGCTTGCTGTGCTTTGAAAGCCTATGACAGCTTCTGACAGTCTCTTCGTTAGCGCGCCCGGAACATGCGCAGGCACTCGTGTACCAGCGTGAGATTCAAACACCAAACAGGAACCACACCATGAACAAGATTGCCAAGATCCTGTTGATCACGATTGCCTTGTTCACGATCTCGTCGGGGGCAAATGCTGCAACACTGATCAAGATTGTCGCGGCTGAGAACTTTTACGGAAACGTGGCCAAGACGATAGGGGGTCCTCAGGTCACGGTCACCAGCATCCTTAGCAATCCGAATCAGGATCCGCATCTGTTTGAAGCAGACGTCGAGACAGCAAAGGCAGTCAGCACGGCCGACATAGCGATATATAGTGGCGCCGATTATGACCCCTGGATGCTCAAATTGTTGAAAGCATCGCCAAACTCAGAGCGGACAACAATCGACGCGGCTGCACTCACAGGTCACAAACCGGGCGACAATCCCCACATATGGTACGACCCTAAGACTATCCCTGCAGTGGCCAAAGCCCTCACCGCAGATCTTTCGACGAAGGACAGTGCGAATGCAGAACTCTATCATCAGAGGCTTGAAGCCTTTCTGGCCAGCTTGCATCCCTTGACGGAGTTGATTGCCAAACTGAAGACAAGCTATGCTGGCACGCCGGTAACAGCGACTGAGCCGGTATTCGGTTACATGGCAAAGGCGCTGGGGCTCGACATGCGCAATCAGGGCTTCCAAATTGCAATTATGAACAATACGGCACCGAGCGCCAAGGACGTGGCTGCGTTTGAAAATGACTTGCGAAACAAAACGGTCAAGGTGCTTTTTTACAACTCCCAAGTGACTGACCATACCACGACGACCATGTTGAACCTTGCGAAAGAAAACGGGATTCCGGTCGTCGGTGTCACCGAAACGGAGCCTGCCAACGAAGATTACGTCACCTGGATGACCGATCAGCTGGACGCCTTGAACCAGGCGCTTGGTAGCGCTGAAAAATGATGGCGCTGGAGTTTGACAAGGTTTGCCTGAGATACGGGCGGCACGTCACATTGGAAGCTGGCACATTCAGTGTTGAGCACGGCAAGTTCATCGGCATGCTCGGAGCAAACGGGGCCGGTAAAACAACCCTTTTGAAAGCGGTGCTTGGCTTGCAGCGCACAGCTGCGGGAAGCATCTCGGTCTTCGGGAGGCCAACCCGGCGTGGTAATCCCAAAATCGGCTACGTGGCGCAATCACATCGCCAGATAGACGATCTCGGACTAAGCGGACACGATCTCTTGCTTGGGTCCCTGACCGGCCGGCGGTACGGACGGCCTTTCAGCTCAAAAGCGGACAGGCGCGATGTTGCCCGTGTACAGGAGATTACCGGCGTAACCGAGCTCGCGCGTCTGCCTGTCCGCAAGCTGTCCGGAGGTGAGCGCAAACGTATCCTGATCGCCCAGGCACTCTTGGGTTCACCTCAGATGTTGCTTCTGGACGAACCATTGGTGAGCCTTGATCCCAATCATCAAGAAGGTGTCGTCCGGTTGGTCCGGGCAATTCAAACAGACCTTGGCATCACGGTTCTCTTCTGTTCACATGAATTGACACCACTTCTTGGAAAGGTCGACGGCATCATGTTTCTCGGGCAGCGTAAGGTAGCGCTCGGGTCTGTGGACGAAGTCATCACACCAAAAGTCATGACCGACCTCTACGATGCACCGATGAAAGTCGTTCGATCGGAGGGGCGCATTTTTGTCGTCGACGACGCCCCCTCCCAGGTCATGTAGGTGCGTGGTGTTACAATATGCGTTTATGGTCAATGCCTTCGCCGCAACCTTCATCGTGGCAGTGGTTGCAGGATCGGTAGGTTATTTTCTGGTGATGCGTGGTCAGGCTTTCGCAGCTCACGCCATGTCGCATGTAGGATTTGCGGGTGCCACGGGAGCGGTACTTATTGGCCTCACTCCGTTTGTCGGCCTGACCATTTTTACACTTCTTGCCGGTCTCGGCATAGGTCTGATGGGAGATCGCGCCCAAAGCCGGGATGTCGCCATCGGTATGGTTTTGGCCTTGTCCCTGGGACTCGGACTTCTTTTCCTGCATTTTTATACGTCGTTCGCGGGCCAGGCGACCGCCCTTCTTTTCGGGAACGTTCTCGGTGTTGCCCGAGATACGGTCTGGGCCATGCTTGTTCTGGGGATTTGCGCTCTCGTGATCCTTGCGGTGATCGCGCGTCCGCTGGCATTCGCCAGTCTTCAACCCGAACTGGCCGACGCCAGAGGTATTGCTCCGAAGACTGTGGGGACCGTTTTCATGTTGCTCGTCGCGCTTGCGGTTTCTGAAAGTGTCCAAGTTGTTGGAATTTTGTTGGTCTTCACGCTGATGATTGCGCCCCCGGCAGCAGCCATGCGGCTCACCAGCCATATGTCCACCGGAATAGCCCTGTCGATCAGCTTTGCACTTGCACAGGCATGGTTTGGCTTGATCCTCGCCTATTACACCGGCTGGCCGACTACGTTCTGGATTACTCTTCTCGGGGCCGCCGTTTTCATCGTCTCAAGCGCAATCGTTCACTTGAAAAGCAATCTTTTTTAGTAGAGGAATTTGACGTAATTTCGGATCAGAAAATAAACGGCTATTTTTATGATTCCATAACAAACTTCTCTCGGGCGTTAACTGTCCGCTTGGTTGACGTTTAAGGA
>NZ_SMMF01000798.1:0-10008 GCF_009711355.1 Roseibium sp. RKSG952
CGCCGCGGCCCGCATCGAAAAACCTTCACATTTCTTGACCTTTGCATGTCGTGCACTGAACGGCAGCTTTGCAGTTCGGGCCTACCGTGACGGCGCTCTTGCAGGCAGCAGAGGGCGTCCACATCATCAGAACCCGTGTGAATTGCCCGGTTTTGTGTGAGCAGGCCACACATGTAACCAAGCGAATTAATTATATTTAATCATAAGCTTGCTGGACTTGAGACTTAAACATGATAATTCAACTCAGGAATTGAGCAGGTTGAAGTTCACCGGCCTGCACCTGCCGCCTGCAATTCCCAAGCTGTTCCCAAATACAAAGGACTTGGAAGTGTCTACAAGTCGCCAAGTGTATTGTCTGATCGATCCGGCAAAGCTCGTTCCAACAGAGGAAATCGATGTGACCCGGCTTTGCGAAGTCGAGCGCGATATTACGCAATCGGGCCGCTGGAAAGTTCCGGTTTCGGTCCACAAAGACGTGTACTTTGTCATGGATGGACATCATCGTCTCGAGGTGGCCAATCGTCTCGGTTTGCGCGTGCTGCCAGTGGTGCTTCTGGATTATGGGTCTGTTCGGGTCACGTCTTGGCGGCCCGGGGAAACCATTACGGAAAAAGATGTCTGGGGCATGTATCGGGCTGGCCAAAAATTTCCCTGCAAGACAACACGGCATATTTTCGATCTCCAGCTGAACAATTGCGATATCTCGCTGGACGATTTGCGGTGTTTCTCGCCCGAGCCCGCGCCGACTTACTACCGCTCACATTAACCTTGCATACCAGGGCTGCCATGTAGCGGTGTGGCCTGTCTCCTTCCTTCAAAAACGCCTCAATACGGACGCCGGCATCGGCGGCCGATTGGTATCTCTTGCCAACTTTCATGCCGAAAGAACCCAACATGATGCAAAAACCCGCAATTCACATCCTGACCCGCAAGGATTTGTCGGATATCGAACTCCCGCCGCTTGATGTGATCGGGATGGTTGAAGACGCGTACCGGTCCTATGCCCAGGAGGCCTCGCGGTGCCCGACCAAGATGATGATGGCTTTGCCCGATGCGCAAAGGGATGCCGTCTCCTATTCGATGCTGGGCTACGATGGTGCAATCCAGCAATTGGGATTCAAGACATCCTACCGTCAGGGCAGTGAAAGCGCGAAAAAATACTACACCACGATCAGCCTCTACGATGACACGACGGGCTTGCCGTTTGCATTCATGGATTGTCATCGCGTAGGTGGATCAAGAACGCCTGCCACGAGTGCGATCATAGCCAAGAACTGTGCAAAGGAAAATGCCAAGTCGGTACTGATGATCGGCACAGGTGCCCAAGGCATCAACACATTGCCATATCTTGCAGCAGCAATTCCCTCGCTCGAGACTTTCCGGCTTTTCGGGACGCATCCCGATGGAATTGCAGCAAGCCTGTCGACCTTTGCCCGGTACGTACCGGAGCGCGACGTTGAGTTGGTCGAAGACGTTCCTGCAGCTGTCTCGGGTTCGGACATTGTGGTCGTTGCGTCGGGCCGCGCGTCGCATCCGAAAGTCCAGACCAGCTGGATGAAGCCTGGTGGTTTGTTGATATCGGTGGCCAGCAAGGGGGTAGAAGACGGTGCGCTGAGCCAGGCGGACTACACGCTTGCAACCAGCGAAGGCCAAATGGGCGTGACCGGCAAAAGGCTCGCAGGTGATGAAAACTTTGCCGGTATTGATGCCGAACTTCCCGACATTGTGGTTGGCAAAAAGCCGGGCCGCCGCTCTCAGGATGACCGGGTATTTGCATTCAGCAGTGGCATGATCATCACCGACATCCCGGTAGCACATGCGCTTGCCACAAGAGCGATTTCTGCCGGGCGAGGCCAGAGGGTCGAGCTATGGAAGTGATTGGAAAGACATTGCCGGCCCGGGAGAAATCCTGGGCCGTTTCTGCAAGAACGGATCAAGGGCTTCTTGCGCAGATCGCCCATGTCATTGATGGCCCCTTCCATATCATCCATCCGCAGAGTTTTTCGGAAAACCTGAAGGCCTTTCAAGACGCCATGCAGGTCCAGAATGTCCATGGGCATGTTTACTATGGAAAGAAGGCCAACAAGGCTGGGACCTGGCTGCGTGAGATTGCAGGTTGCGGCGGCTCTGTTGACGTCGCAAGCATTCCGGAATTTGTGCATTCGCTCGCCAACGGCATACGCGGCGAACGCATAGAAGTGACAGGCGCAGCGAAGAGCAACGAGCTACTGTGGCTTGCTGCGCAACACAAGGCGCTTGTTGCCATTGATGCCCTTGATGAACTTGAGCGGGCGATTGATATTGCCAAGCAAACGGCCCCCCTCAAGATCCTCTTGAGGGTTATACCCCCGAAAGCACCGAACAGCCGGTTTGGCCTCAGCGAAGCGGATATGGTGGCCGCACTTCAAAAATGTGTCGAGGCTCATCAGCACATCATCATGGACGGGTTCTCGTTTCATTTGGATGGCTATGCGGTTGCGCCCCGGGCTGAACTGGCATCCACGCTGATAGGACGCTGCCTCGAAGCGCGCGCGCTTGGTTTGCCCTGTTCGGCAATTTCGATCGGGGGCGGTTTTGCCTGTAGCTATGTCGATGAAGAAGACTGGCGGGAATTTCAGGCGAATGTGAAACCCGCCGACTTCCACGCAAAAAAAAGCTTCACGCACTTTTACCCGTATCATCAAGCACCTACCGGTGCGGAGATGTTGAGCGCCATCCTGAACTGGTCTTCTGATGGAGACACCTTGGCGTTGAAACTGAATGCGGCCGGGATATCGCTTTATCTGGAACCTGGTCGGGCCTTGCTTGATGGCGCGGGCATGTCGGTGTTTCCGGTTCAGGGTTTCAAGCGTAACGCTGAACACGGCATTATAACTGTCTCCGGGCTTAGCATGAGTCTCTCGGAGCAATGGAAGAACAGTGAGTTTCTTCCAACGCCGATACTGCTACAGCGCGGCGGGGCACGGCCTCAGGAAACGGTGAAGGCCGCGGTTGGCGGATCCAGTTGCATGGAATACGACGTTCTGAGCTGGCGCAAAATCGAATTCCCGGCAACTCCGCGATACGGCGACCTCCTGATCTACCCGAACACTGCCGGATATCAGATGGACAAGAATGAAAGCGAATTCCATCAGCTGCCACTCCCACCAAAGATTGTTTTGACAGAGCAGGGTGGCGCCTTTGTCTGGAGGGTGGATCAATGAACATGCACCATGTCTTTACCCATAGCCGCATCAAGACTTGTTGCTCCGAGCTTATAGGTGACACCCCGCTCTATGAACTGGCCCGCACCGGTACGGACAGCCGTCTTTTGCTAAAGCTGGAACAATGTAATCCGACCGGTTCCTGCAAGGTGCGGATGGCACGGGAAATGGTCCTGGCAGCAGAGCGGGACGGTCTGCTCAAGCCAGGTGGCGAGATTGTGGAGCCGACCTCGGGAAACACCGGGCTCGGGCTTGCTCTGGTCTCAATTGAGCGCGGGTACAAATTTACTGCGATCGTGGATGGCCATGCCTCAAGAGACAAACTCAGGGCGATGGAAGCCATGGGTGTCAATCTGGTCTTTATCGAATCCGATGGCAATGGGCCGAGTACGGTCAAACGCCGCCAGGCCGCCAAGGAGATTTCCGAGAGAACGGGCGCCTTTTGGCCTGATCAGCACTACAATCCCAATAACAATTATGGATATCGTGCGCTTGCTCGGGAATTGCTGACGGATCTCGGTGGGGATATAGACTACATCGTCGGCGCTGTCGGTACAGGTGGCACACTGTGCGGAACCGTAAGCGAGCTGCGCCGGCTCGGGTCGCCGACCAAAAGCATAGGCGTCGAGCCGGTCGGTTCGATTATATTTGGCGGACCTGCAGGAAAGTACTGGCAAACGGGTTCCGGTGCTCCCGGTGGTTTTACTGTAGGACCTAACGTCGATCTCGGTTTGATTGATGAAAAGCTGAAGGTGAACGATGTTGATGCGTTCACGACCGCGCGGGTGGTTGCCCGCAGGACCGGTCTTCTGGTGGGCGGGACTGCGGGTGCTGCAATCCACATCGCCCTGAAGCGTCTTGTAATGCTTGAACCAGAGAGCACGCTTGTTGTTCTGGTTTGCGATACAGGCGAAAAATACCTTGATAGCGTCTACAATGATGATTGGCTGGAGGAGCGAAGCCTTCTCGATCCAACAGCTCATAGAAGCCTCAACAGGCTTATGGATGCATACATCGCTTCCACCCATCTGCCGCCGAATGGCCCGCAGGCGGCCAGATGATCAGCGGGCGCACACAATGAACACTCGAGATTATAAAGAAATTCTTGCGCTTGCGATGCCGATTGCCGGAATCCAGTTTGCTCAAGTTGCGCTGACCAGTACAGACTTGCTGATGATGGGCCTGATTGGCCTTGAGGCAATCGCCGCTGGCGGGCTGGCCTTGCTGCTCTACAATCAGTTGCGAACCATGTGCGTCGGCATGGTGACAGGTGTGAGCAATCAGATTGCGACCGCCGTGGGGCGGTCCGAAAAGCGCACTGGTGACACGGAGCCGGACGATGCCGCAAAGGCAGAAATACAGGGGCTGCTCCGCTCCGCTCTTGCTGTTGCGACCATATTTGCCACTCTTGCGGGGTTCGCCCTGATTGGTTTGGGGTATCTGCTGCCGTATCTGGGCCAGGATGCCGAAGTTGTTCAACGTGCAAAGCCGGTCATGATGACATTGGCACCCGGGCTCTTGCCGATGCTCTGGCTGAATGTCCTGAGACAATTTGCGGTCGGTATGCGGCGTGCCGGGTCCCTGCTGAAAGTTACGATCATTTCAATTGGTGTGAACGTCTTTCTCGACGCGGCCTTCATTTATGGTTGGTTGGGTCTTCCCAAACTTGGGTTGGCAGGCGTCGGGCTGGCAACCACGCTTGTGCAGTTGTGGACGTTTGGTGTCTATCTTCGGACATTGCAGCGCGATGAAAAACTCAAGTCGCTGATTGCAATCGATTTGTGGCGTGCTGACATTGGTATTGTGAAACACATTACCCGCATGGGAACGCCCATCGCTCTGACATATGGCTCTGAAGCAGCGATTACCTCAATTGCCACTATACTGATCGGGGCGTTCGGACCGATAGCGCTCGCAGCATCGAATGTGGTCAATCAGCTTGCCTACATTGTGTATCAGCTGAACATTGGATTGTCGCAAGGTGCGTCGATTCTGGTGAGCCGGGCCATCGGCAAGGCAAATCCGGGCGAGGCCGGAGCAATTGCGCGCCGTGCCCTGACAATCAGTTTCTCGGTCATGGCGGCAATCGGTGTCGTTTATATCGTTCTCCCCGGACTGGTTTTGTTTCCCTTCCTCGGCTCGGAAAATGATCCAGCGGTGATTGCATTTGCCTCCACGCTTTTGTGGTTCGCAATTGCACATCAGTTCTTCAAGGGATCACAAAATATCTGTGTCGGCCTGATGCGCGGGTTGGGCAACACAAAGGCCGGGTTGTTCAATACGCTGATCGGGTATTGGCTGATTGGTATTCCGGCGATGGTGATCTGTGCCTACGGATTTGGCTGGATGAGCTTTGGCGTATGGACAGGACTGTGCCTCGGCTTTGGGGCAACAAGCTTGTTGTTGTGGCGGCGTTTCCTACAGGAGTTGGACGGATTCGAGAACCGCGAATGCGACAACCTAACAGCCTCAAGAACAGAGGCGAGCGCGACCTCTTGAACGGAAAAGCAATCGAACGGGATATTGCCGGTTTTTTCCAGGAAAACGCTGGGTCGCACGATGATAGTAATTAGCCGGTTAATAACCTGAAACGCCGGTTGAAGCGTTTCGAAAGCGGCCCTATGGAGTTGCGTTCGAGCATTCCGGTTTCCGGCGTAATCCCAGTTTGCTTTTCCTCCGACTGATCCGGGGCAGGCGGATTGCCCGCAGGTCCTCCACTCTCAAAATTGTATTCAAACGGAACACGCCCGTGATGAACAAGAAAACTATAATCGGATACGCTATTGCAGGATGCATGTCCTTCATGGCGCTGACATATGGCAATACGGCGGAAGCTCGTCAGGTTGTCGATGATCGTGGTATTCAGGTTGAGGTCAGCGAAACGCCACAACGCATCGCAAGCCTGTCCTATTTCGCGACAGATGTCGCTTTGGCTCTTGGTATCATGCCGGTTGCGACAACTTACATGGTGGCAGATCGTCATCCTGAGTTTTTACGCGGACTAACGCGGGAAATGGCGCAGTTGGGTCAAAGAGCAAAACCCAACATGGAACTCCTCACCGAAGTTGCCCCTGACCTGATCGTGGCGATGCGGCGATACACGGAAGGCAATGCTGAACAGTTTCAGGCAATTGCGCCGTATTTGGCGTATGACATGGAACTCCTCGACCGAAGCTATACCGATACCGCTACACTTTCAGAGCTGCTTGGCAAGCCGGAGCAGGGAAAGGAACTGAACGGCAGCTTCCAGTCGCTCATGGCTAAAATGGCGGCCGAAGCTCCGGAAGGTGTGCATCCAAGCTTTGTGATGATGTGGGGCGGACAGTCGCCATTTGCATTCCACACCGAGAATACGACCGCATCGATTGTCAGCGCACTCGGCGGCGAAAACATCGTTGGTCCGATGACGACAGACGGCAAGTTCGGACTGCAACTCAGCCTTGAGGCGCTTCTTGAACGTGACCCGGACGTCATATTTGTCTATGATTACGGCCCGGACAGAGCGCATGAATCGAGCCCGATTTGGGGAATGCTGTCTGCGGTAAAAAATGGAAGGGTGCATTATGTCGGCGACCAATGGGTGGAGACCAACGGCCCGATCGCCCGGCAAATCGTACTTCTGCAAGCCGGACATTATCTCTATCCGGACGTTTTCCCGGAAGTGGATGTCGAGGCCGAAGCCTCGAAGTTGATACCTGAATCCTTGCACAATCAGGAATTACAGCGCAAGCAATGAGTATGTCGGCATTCCGGCGGCACCGCCGTCATGCCCGGTCTCTCACACTGGTTCTTGTCGTTCTGGCAGGGACCGGTGTTGTTCTGTTTCTGGGGTTAATGGCAGGGGCACGGCCAATGGACTTTCCTGGTCTTCTATCGGCCCTCGCTTCTCCTGATGGTAGCGTTCCTTCAATCATAGTATGGCATCTGCGGCTGCCGCGCAGCCTGATTGCTTTTTGCGCAGGCTCTGGACTTTCCGTTTCCGGCCTGCTTTTGCAGAGCATTTCGCGCAATCCGCTTGCCGGGCCCGGTTTGACCGGTGCAACCTCCGGAGCGGTTGCGCCGATTGTTGTATGCCTCGTCTTTTTCCCCGGGTTGTCATCCGGCTTTTATGCAGCCATCGGGATGGCAGGTGGCATATCAGCCTCGATGTTGACCTTCTGGATTGCGCGGGGCGGCAATGGCGGTCCATTGCATCTGGCGCTCGGCGGCATGACAGTTGCCCTGTTCCTGAGTGCAATTACAACCGCTGTGCTTCTCTCCAGCGGACCACAGGCCGCCACTCTGACCTTCTGGCTCGCAGGTGGGTTTCAAGGCAGATCATGGGAGCAACTTGGCTACATGCTGCCCTGGGTATTGGCTGGAGGGATCGGCGCACTTGTATGTCAACGTGCCGTGGGACTGCTGGCTGTGAGCGAGAACCTCGCTGCTTGCGCCGGACTGAATGTCGCCTTTTGGAAACCGGCTCTTCTCTTTGTTGCAATATTACCGGTTGCCGGCGTGGTTCCGGTTGCGGGACCAATTGCATTCGTCGGGCTCGCGACACCCCATATTGCAAAGCTGCTAAAACCTGCCGGGGCGGGCTGGACTATCGCGTTAACCGCATCCCTCGGTGGATTGATGACGACTGCCGCTGACATAGTGGCCCGAAGTCTGGCCGCTCCACAGGAATTGCCGGTGGGCATGATTACGGCAATGTTGGGCGGGCCGGTATTTATATATTTGATCCAGCGTGTTGGCGCTTCGCAAGGGACGCAGTCATGAGTTTCCCGAACAGTGAGGCTCCCGTACCGTTGCCGCTACTGTGGTCTGTCTGTATCGCAGTCTGCTCTCTGTCCGTTGCCCTGCCCATTTTGCTCGGGGTGGCCGACATTCCTATAACTGAAGTTGCACAGGCGCTTGTCGGAAACGGCTCCATCCAGACCAAAATCATTATCATGGACATCCGGGTGCCACGCATTGTGACTGGAGCGCTGGCGGGTATTCATTTTGCCGTCGCGGGCCTCATTCTTCAAAACATCACGCGCAACCCGCTTGCGGATCCTTCGATCATGGGCATTTCGCAAGGGGCGATACTTGCGGTCACGGTTTTCCTTCTTTTTGCAGTGTATTTGCAAGATCCTAGCGCAAACACACTTCATGCGCTTCCGGTCGCGTGGCTTCCGGTCATCGGCACCGCTGGAGGAATTGCAGCCGGGGCCGTGATCTATGCTTTGGCATTCTCACGCAATCTTGGCCCCTTGCAAATCACGCTATGTGGGATCGCCGTGGGCGCTGTTTTGCATGCGACGGCAATCGGTCTGATGTCCGGTTGGGGATCAACGCGGATGGAACTTCTGCTCGAATGGCTGTCGGGCAGTCTTTATGCTCGCACATGGACGCACGCGCTTTTCCTGTTGCCATTTACGATAGTTGGGCTGCTAGCGCTTCCTGTGATGCGGCGGCCGCTGGACCTCTTGCGTCTCGATCCGCTCGTGGCGCGTTCACGCGGTGTTGCATATCCATGGCACTTCTCGATTGCCTTGGTGCTCTCAAGCGTTTTGGCGGCAAGCGCCGTCGGAGTGGTCGGACCAATAGTCTTTGTCGGTCTGATAGTCCCTCATTTGGCTCGGCTGTTGTGTGGACGCCGAACATCCCTGGTCTTGCCGATGACGATCACGCTCGGCGCAGTTACTGTCACACTCGGAGATCTGATTGGCCGCTTGGTCGGGCAGGTCGAGGAGATTCCCATCGGCGTGATAACCGCGATATGCGGTGCGCCACTTCTTATTGTCCTGCTACGCCGGCTATCATGAGTTTCCAATGCTTGTTTCCTGCTCGTCCCTCAAGGTTTCCTACGGCCAACGTGAGGTCCTCAAGGGCTTTGACCTTGCACTGGAACCGGGAGAAGTGTGCGGCTTGATCGGACCGAATGGATCGGGAAAAAGTACGGCTCTGCAAACAATCGCCGGCTTGATCCGGCCGCGTTCCGGAACAGTGACGGTCAACGGAACAGACATTGCGCGGCTCTCGCGCCGGGACATTGCGCGGGAGCTCGCCTTCCTGCCGCAACAGCCATCTGCCCCGGACGAAATGACCGTGGCGCAATTGGTCCGGCAAGGGCGCTTCGCCCATGTTGGTTTGTTTGGACGTTATCGAGAATGCGATGAAGAGGCAATATCTTGGGCGCTAGACCGAACAGGTCTGAAGCCGCTGTCCGAGCGAACCTTGAAGGAACTCTCGGGAGGGGAGCGGCAACGGGTATGGATTGCTGCAGCCTTGGCACAACAGGCAAAGATCCTGCTTATGGACGAACCGACAACCTTTTTGGATATTGGCTATCAGGTCGAAGTTATTGAACTGGTGCATGCCTTGGCGAGAGAACGAAATGTGTCAGTGATCATGGCCATCCATGACCTCAATCAGGCTATGGCCGTTTCTGATCGCATGGTGCTTTTGCGCCAGGGGGAGGTATTGTTCAACGGTCGCCCCGCCGCTTTGGCCCAAACGGGCCTGATCCCCGAGGCATTCCGCGTCAAAGGCCGTTTCGTACCGATTGAAAATGGAAAGCCTCCACATTTTGATGTCCAATGGAGTAAGCTATGTCTTCCTTCTTAGGGCCTGTGGACATTCAGCCTGCAGAGATTAGAGTTGCTGCGAGATGCCAATTGGCGGCGTAGCTACTTTTGGTTTTTTCGCATTGTGTTGCTATGGCTCGGAATTCCGTGATCTTGGCGAAGAAGTTCTCGATCAGGTGGCGCTTTTATAAATGTGTTTAACGTAATCACGCTTGGTCTTGCGGTTTGCTTTCGGAGGGATGACAGCACTA
>NZ_SMMF01000825.1:0-13121 GCF_009711355.1 Roseibium sp. RKSG952
TCAAGGCGGAAACCGCCTTGAAAGGCGTTCAGGTCGAGCCACGTACATCGCGCCGCCCCTTTGATTGTACTCATCTGCCGCCTTGATTTTGTGCGCGTCTGTTCAGCCTGCGAAAAAGCCCCAAGGACACTGCGGCGGACACAACAGATTGCCCCCGGCACGCGAAGCTGATTAGCCGCCTACTTAATATTCTGCCGTCATTTTAATTGCTTATAATTTGCTTAACCCGTATCATGACGTAACGTAATTTCATGATACGGGATCCGGACACATGCGCTCACCCCGGTCAACAATCGCCTATTTAGTTAGCCGTCAAATTACTATTCTGGCTGGCGTCTTGATCCTACTGGCCGCCTTGGGCCAGAAACCGGCAAACGCCTGCGCGCTGGCCCTTGTGGTAGCCATGGACGGATCAAAGAGTGTCGATCCGCGTGAACACGCCCTTCAACTGAACGGACTGGCCACCGCACTCAGCCACGACGATGTCGTGGCTGCGATCGAACATGCCGGAGGCATCTGGTTTTCAAGCTTCGAGTGGAGCGGGCGTGGCCAGCAGACGGTCCAGCTCGGCTGGACGTTCCTGTCCGGCAAACACTCTGCCGAAGCGGCCGCGCTCCGGCTGGCCGCAGCTCCACGCTATGGCGGCAGGTCGACGGCGCTCGGCCACGCCCTGCAATTCGGCGCCGATCATCTCAAGAAGCTCGGAAAAACTTGCGAACGTCAGGTGATCGACATCGCCGGAGACGGCGTCAGCAATGACGGTTTTGGGCCGCAAACGGTGGAAAGCAGGTTGTTGCTGGAGAATATCACGGTCAACGGTCTGGTGATCACCGGGGCGCAACCCAGCCCCGTCGGCTACTACCGCAATCGCGTCATTCGGGGGACCGGGGCGTTTGTGGAGGTCGCACACGGCTTTGAAGACTACCACCGGGCCATGAAGCGCAAACTGATCCGGGAAATCACCTTCGGGGCCCTTTCAAGTTTCGACCCCCCTCAAGATGCCCCGGACAAGGCCACTCGACTGGCTCGCCATTTGAAATAGGCACAGGCAAAAAGCCACACAAAAAGCCCGGCCCAATGCGGACCGGGGCATTTTGAGGGTCCGGCCTACTGCGATGATTTCGGCGGCAGGGCGTTGCAGTTCTGTTCCTTGCCGATCCAGTTCACCGGTGTGATCTGGCCCGCAACCTCGCCCGGCTGGTTGAGGCAGGTGTGAATG
This sequence comes from Roseibium sp. RKSG952, assembly GCF_009711355.1. Taxonomy (NCBI): domain Bacteria; kingdom Pseudomonadati; phylum Pseudomonadota; class Alphaproteobacteria; order Hyphomicrobiales; family Stappiaceae; genus Roseibium; species Roseibium sp. RKSG952. The sequence continues at coordinate 1,220 of NZ_SMMF01000825.1, forward strand.
TTCACATAGAGATTGCCGCAGGCCAGAAGCTGCACCTGTTCATCGACCGTACGCGAAATGCAGGACTTGTCAGATCCTTCCGGGCAGTCGTGATCTGTCAGCTGCCAGGTTCCGGACAAGACCCCGTGATTGCCGACAGGGCATTTGTCGCCCATGACAGCGGTCGCGGACACGCCGATGGCGGATGTCGGGGGCGGGTGACCGCAGATGGTCTGGAGCACCGGACCGTTCACACCGGGTGCCCCGTCGTGGAAATGCGCCATGATCGCGTTGCCGCTCAGCCCCTTGTAGGCGACGCCGAAGCGCACCTCCTTGTTTTCGGGATCGAAACTGATCAAGGCTTCCCCGAAGGCCTCGCTCAATTCGGACGCCATTTGCTTGTCGACGGAACAATCGGGAAAGAAGGATTCAAGCGGGCCCTTCGTTGGCTCGTAGTTCAGCGGACCGCGAACATCGGCCGGACTGAGATTGGCCCGGAGCCCGATCACCTCATTGGTGGCCGGAGAAGAAGAGGTGGCGTCCTGCGCCAAGGCGCTCAGCGGCGCCATCAGGCAGGCGAATGACAACAGTGCCTTTGGTCCAAAACCAGATTTCAACATGAGATACCCCCCGGAATACGTCTATGACAAGGAAGCGGAGACAACCGGGGAACGCTAACAGCCTTACGCAAGGTTATCAAATGCCTGTTTCGATGCGGGTCATGGCAACAGCGCAGCGCCGGGGCGCTGACATCATGGTGTGCATCGGTTTTGCAAGCCTCCCTAGACAGAAGCTCTCTGCCAACCAAAACGTGCCTGCACGGGCGGCCTCATGTCCGCTCCCGGTATCCCTGCTCTTCCATCAGCCGGTAAAAATCCTTCAGCGTCTTGCCCCGCTCCTGCCGGAAGGTGTCGCCAAGGTCGTGAAGATCGGCCATCCGGTCGAGGCGGAACATGCGGAAATCCCCGCGCAGTTCGCACCAGGCAACAAGCGTCCAGACCTTGCCCCAGAACCACAGGCCAAGTGGCCGAACCACCCGCTCCGACGGATTGGCATCGGCATCCGAATAGGTCAGCGACAGCCGCTTGCGGGAATCGGCGGCCGCTTCGAGATAATCGATCCGCGCCCGCACCACCTCGGTCATTTCCGGGGCAATGGCGTGGACCTCGATCTGGCTGGTACGGGTCTTGAGGCTTGGCGGCAGCACCGCCTCGATCTTGATCAGCGCCTCCTCGGCCGCGCGCGCCATCCCCGCCCCGCCCCAGGCCCGGATCAACCGGGCCCCGGCGACCAGCGCCACGATTTCATCGCGCGAGAACATCAGCGGCGGCAGATCGTAGCCATCGCGCAGGATATAGCCGACACCCGCCGCCCCGTCGATCGGCACGCCCGAGGCCTGAAGGTCGGCAATGTCACGGTAGACGGTGCGTTCCGACACTTCCAGCCAGTCGCCGAGCTGCCGGGCCGTGACGAGCCGGCCGCCGCGCAGATATTGAACGATCTGGAACAGGCGGTCGGCACGTCTCATGGTCTTGTCATGCGGTTTCGTTGAATTTGAAAAGACTGATGGAATTTCCATCCGGGTCGAGACAATACATGAATTGGCCCGCAGGGATAGAGATTGTCTCGGAGACAACCGCGCCACCGGCGTCCTTCAGCCGCCCGGCGGTTTCATCGATGCTGTCGGGAACGCTCATGTGAACGGTCGGGCCGGTGCCCCTTGCAGGAGGCGTTCCGGGATACAGGTGCCCGGCGACACCCTCGGGACCTTTGGTGGCAAACATGGCGATCGGGTTGGGTCCCATGTCCTCGATCAGGTTCAGTTCCGTCTTGAAGACAGCGTTGTAGAACGCGGTCGCCTTGGCGAGATCGGTAACCGGCAATTCGAACCAGACACCAAAATGTTCAGGTTGATAACTCACGGCAGTGCCCCTTTCCTCATGAATGACAAGGGCATCCTACCAAAAGCCTCCTGACAGCCTCCTGTCAGGAGGAGTGTCCGATGCATCCGTTACTTTGAAAACAGGCTGATGGAGTTGCCATCCGGGTCGAGACAATAGGTGAAATTCCCCGCCGGAATGGAGACCAGCCCGGAGACGACCTCGCCGCCTGCCTCCTTAAGCCGCTTGGCGGTTGCCTCGATCGTGTCGGGAACAGGCAGATGAACCGTCGGGCCGGAGCCTCTGGCGGGCGGCTTGCCGGGATAAAGATGCCCGGCCCGGCCACCTTCCTTGACCGGGAACATGGCAATGGGATTTTGTCCGGCCTCGGGAACGACTGTCAATTCGGTCCTGAAAACAGTGTTGTAGAATGAAACGGCCTTCTCCAGATCGGTAACCGGCAGTTCGAACCAGATGTTGAAGTTCTCGGGTTGGAAGCTAATGGCAGTGTTCCTGTTGTGAATGACAGGGGCACCCTAAAGACCTCCTCCTGACAGCTGTCTGTCAGGAGGAGTGGCTCAAGGCACAAGAAAATTACCGCCGCCAGCCGGCCGGTCCCCTGGTGACATGCCGGAGCACGAGATTGGCCGCACCAAGCCCGGCAATCACGACACCCGCCATGCCATCGGGCAGAAACTCGCGCCAGTCTAAGGCCGCAAACTGCCCCACGATTTCCGCCAGCACCACCGCCGTCACCACACCGCCATTCACGGCAGCCGTTTTCCATCCTGTCATCGCAAGACCTCCAAGTTTTGTGGGAATTTTCTGTCAGGGGAGCGTTTCGCCCGCAGTCCGGAAGGAGCCTCACGCCACCGGATACTCGAGGCCGTCATCCCGGAGGCAGCGAAGCGCAGAGCCGGGATCGGCGGGCCCGGGACCCCGGCTGACGGGTGGGTCACAGAGGTGGCGATGATGCCACAGGGAAGCCTTTCAAGGCGTTCCGTGAACACGTCACCGCAAGGCCGCCAGAACCCGCCCGCGATAGATCCATAGAAGACCGAGCAACACAGCCAGGCCGAAAACTACTCCGGCGGCTGTCAAAACCGTGATGACAGACAGATCGGTCAGCGCCGTCCCGCCGGCAGTCAGCGCCGAGCTCAAAAGGGCTGCGGCGGCGCCCCAACGGTTTTCGGCTGCCCGCTCCAGCGTGGCCGTGGTGGCCGGTCCCGGTTCGCCGTCGATCGCAAGCGGAGGATTGGCGCGCTGAAACGCCCGCACCGCCGCACGGGTGCGTTTGCCCAGCAAGCCGTCAATCGGGCCCGGCGGAAACCCGAGCCGCTTCAGGAGCGCCTGCACCCTCCGGATTTCCGGGTTGGGGTTCCAGCGCCGCGATGTGGCAAGACCGTATTCGCCGGTTTCCAGAAGTTCCGCCTCGGCTGCGCGGCGCCGGACAAGTCCGGGCAGACGGCGGCCGCCAGCGGTGGTTCCCGTCCGGCGCAACAGTTCGGCTGAAAGCTCGCGGTTGCCTTGCCTCAAGGCCCGCGCCCAGCGCCAGCCCAGCGCCCGTGCGCCCAGGTTATAGACGACCGACACACAGGCATCGAAGGATGTTTGCGCCAGCTCCGGCAAATGCGACAGCACGGGCGGACCGTATTCCTCTTCCAGCAGTTTTAACAGCAGCCGGTTGGCATCCTCGCGGCTGATCCGGTCGCCCCGGACCAGCCCGCGCCCGTGGCGGTGACGCCAGAAGGCGGCGAAAAGCCGGCTGCGCATGGTGAACCCGTAACCGATTGTCAGCACACCTGCCGGATCAAGATAGGCGCGGCTGACAAACCCCTCATGCGCGGCGATAAAGGCAAGGCCCCGTTCGCTGATGTTCATGGATTTCCTCCGGGCAGGGTTTTGTTGGGAATCTATTCTTGAAGGACGCGGCCTTGAGACCGGTGTGAGCGCGGGCGGTTCAATCGGGCGATGGCGCGACGGGCACGAAACAATGCACCGCCAGCCGCACGGTCCCGCCGGTGAAGGCGCCGCCATTTGCGCTCAGCTGAACCGCCGCCGGGCTGTAAAAGGCGGTCGGGCCGATCACCCCGAGATTGCTCGATCCTGCAGCGATCCCGAGCGATCCGCCGAATTTGGAAGGTTCGCCGGACAAGCCGCAATCATAGGAGACGGCACCGGTCACGGCACTCACGGTCCGGGTGGACACACAATAAACGATTGCCCGGTCCGGGATCAGCGGCGCGGTCGAGACGGCCGCTCCCGAAAGCCCCGCAAGCTCTGTTTCGATCACCTTGTGCCAGCTTTGTGCCCCGAACGGCGCTTCGGCGAGCAGACGATCCGCGCTGACGATGCCGTCCGCGGCCTGCCAGGCGCCGTTCGAGAAAATCAGCCACCCGCCCGTTGTCCGATCAAACACGGCAAATCCGTCAAACGGGTCGGCATAGTGCCAGACCCCGTCCCGAAACAGGGCGAACTGGCTGTTGCGCCCGCTCCACTCGCCGCCGGCATTATCGCCAATGAGATAGCCGTCGCCTTCCTGTGGCGACCCGGGCGGATCTGCCCGTGTCCCCAGAATGCCGGCATGCAGCAGGCCGTCGAGCCGCAAGAGCGCTTCGTTATGGGTGACGTGTTTTTGCGCCTGCGCGGCGGCCAGAAGCGGCAACGCCAGTCTCGGACTAGTCGACATGAACAATCTCCCGTCTCGCAATGCCCCGCCCGGCGGTTTCCGACAGCTGGGACAGGCTGATTTCGAGCTGGCTGACGGCACTGCCGAAATCGGCCAGTTCATCGGCGCCACCGTAGAGCACCCGAGGTGTTGAACTGGTCAGGCTCCGCAACACGGCACCATCCGGCCCAAGAATGTCGAGCTCATAGGCTTCAACCGCCTCGCCAAGCGGAACCCCGGCAAGCGCCCAACTGTCGGCGGCGGAACGGGTCTGGCGGATCCAGCTGAGCCAGATCCCTTCGGTCCCGCGCCGCGCTGTCAAATGAACCGGCGCGAAGGGCAGCCGTCCCCGCCCTGTTGCCGCATGGCTGAGTGCAACGCTGGCCGGATCGGTCAGGGCCGCCCCTTGCGGCAGGACCAGATAATTGAGCGTCAGGCCGATCTGGTCGGTGCTCAGCGGTACGTCGGCAACGCGCCCGCTTTCAAGCAGAACCACATCGGCTCCGGTCCCCGCACCGGCCAACATGTCCTCTTCCGTGCCCCTTTGGCCGCGCAAAAGACGGCTCAGGCGGTAAGTCCGCGTACCGGTCAGCACGGCCAGACCGAATTGCAGGATTTCAAAACCACCACTTGCGGCCCTGATGGCCAGTGCATTCTTGCCTGCAAACACCTCGGCATCGGTCCGGCTTTGCAAATGGCCTCCGAACAATTCCAGCTCGACAGAATTGACCTCGTCGAAGCGCCAGAGCGGGCCGGGGCCGAGCGCTGCGGTCAACCGGCCCATGACCGCCGGACGGTCGAGGGTCATCAGCGCCTCAAAGCCGGTCTCCTTGACCGAGCGCAGCACTGACAGGCTGCCGGCCCACGGATCGGCATAGGCTGCAAGTTTCAACCCGTGATCAGGATCGTCATCGGCAAGTTTTGGCAGGTCCATGAAAAGGACATGAGCCGGACCGGCACTCCCGCCCGGAAACGGCTTTGACGCCATGCCCGGGCCGGGGGCCGCCGGAGCGGTTTGACTTGCAATCCGAACGGCCTCGATGCGCCTGCTTTCCGCATCCTCGATCGCCTCAATGCGCAAAACGACCGGTGGCTCGAACGGCGCTTCCGGCAGGCCGGTCAGGGTCACCACATCGCCCGGCTCATGGGACAAGGCGTCCGGGCCAAGGCGGAACTCGAACCGCTCGCGCTCCGACCAGAGGCTGTGCAGACGCTTGTCTGCGGCCTGTTGCAGACTGTCCGCGGACGCACTTGCGGAAAGATCCAGGGTTTCAACCAACCGGCTGCCGCCCTCCAGACGCCGGGAGGCGGCCACGCGGCGGCGGTAGTCGCTGACCGGCTCTTCTGCCGACAGGCGCATTTCGGACGCGATCTCGCTCGCCTGTGCCCTGGTCCGGCTGATCAGGGGCGTCTCGCCGTCATCAGCCAGGGCTTCCGGCCCGATGTCACCAATCGAACCGGAACTGCGCCCGGTCAGGACGATCTCGGTTCCCCTGTCGCAGGCGAGCCCGTCAAAGCCCGACAACAATGGTTCAACCGCCTGCCGCGCCGAGGACGGACCGGCCACAACCACTCCCTCCAGCGTGCCGGACACCCCGTCCGCGCGGCAGTCTTCCGGATCAATCCCGAAATCGGCGAGTACGGCGTTGATGATGGCATCAAGGCTCGACGCCCCGAGCCGTCCGCTCAGCCAGTGGCCAAGTTGCCAGTTCGCCCCGTCCGCCCAGACATCGCTGTAAAGCGGAAAGGCAGGGTAGGGCCGCGCGTCCCAGGTCCAGAGATAGATCCTTGCCGGATCAAGCATGGGGCCGTTGTAAAGCTCGGAGACCGGCTGCGGCGCGGCGTCCAAATGCGGATGCAGATCATCCCACCAGCTCAATGCGGCCTCAAGAGCCCGGCGCTGGATCAGGTCGTCCTGCGCACCGGTCGAATAATGCGGGACCGCACTTTCGGACGACTTGGGATCGACAAAGACATTCGGCTGGTTAGACCCCTTGTCGACAGCCGGAACCCCGAGCTCGGTAAACCAGACGGGCTTGGAGCCCGGCACCCAGCCGGTCGGCACCGGATCCCGCACACCACCGGGCCGGTCATGATGGGAATTGAGCCACCAGTGCCGGATGTCCTTTTGCCGGAAAATCCAGTGTTCACCATGTGCCGTGTCGGTAATGGCCGTGCGAGTCTGGCTGTCCCGGTCCGTTTGATTGGCGTAATACCAGTCGTAATATTCGCCGCCCTCGATATTGTCGCGCAGATAGGGAAGATCGTGGATCGACCGGACCTCCGGGGTCTGGTCGAGATGCTCCGTTGTGCCGCGCCAGTCGGACAGCGGCAGATAGTTGTCGATCCCGATGAAATCCAGCTCCGGATGGGACCAGAGCGGATCGAGATGAAACAGGACGTCGCCGGAACCATCATCCGGCCGGCGGGAATGATATTCGGACCAGTCCGCCGCATAGCCGAGCTTGACGCTCGTCCCCAGCATTGCCCGGACCTCGCTCAGCAGGCCGATCAGTCCATCGACAAAGGGAAAGCTGTTGTTTGCACCGCGCATCTGCGACATGCCCGGCATTTCCGTGCCGATGCAATAGGCGTCAACCCCGCCCGCCATCTCGGCAAGTTTGGCAAGATGCAGGATAAACCTGCGGTAAGACCACTCGGCACCGGCATAGGTGACCGCTCCGCTGGAAACGCCGAAATCGCCCGCCTGCGCCGTTCCGAGAAACTGGGCGGCCTGTGTCACCGCCTGGCCAGTCTTGTCGGCTGTGTCCGGCTGCCCGGGCGCGGGATCGCAAGTGATCCGGCCGCGCCAGGGGTAGGCGGGTTGCTCCGCCCTGCCATAGGGGTCGGCAAGACCATTGCCCGCCGGAATATCCATCAGGATGAACGGATAAAGCAGGACCTTCAGCCCGCGCGCCTTCAGGTCAAGAATGGCGTCAATCACCGTTTGGTCCGACGGCGTGCCGCCCAGCGCCGGACGTCCGTTTTCCTGACTGACCACCTGCGCGGTCTCCCGTGTCAGACCGGCAACGCGCCAGTCCGATCCGAGCGTTGTTTTCTTAATCACTTCAACTCTTGGCCGGATGCTGCAGGATGCACAGCGCAAATCCTCCCCGAACCAGGCAACCACCAGCGCGGCATGTTCAAGGTTCGAACACAACGCCTGCAGCTCGTCGAGCGAGGCCTGCCAGTCCGATTGCACGCCGATGACATGCCGGTTGACTGTCCGGGTGACGCCCGGCCGCAAGGTCTCCTTCACCTCGTCCGGCGCATAGACAAATTCGCCGGCTCCGGGGATCAGCGTCACCGCGCGGACCTGCGTTTCCAAAGCATCGACCGGCCGGATCACCTCGAAAGACAGTTGCGGCAGGCGGTTGCCGAAATCCTCCAGAGCCAGCCGCTCAAACACCACATAGGCCGTGCCGCGATAGGCGGGCGCCGGGTCCTGAAAGGCTGCAATCAACGGATCGGGTGCCTGCGTTTCATCGCCGGTGTAAACCCGGAAAGTGATGCCGGAGACATCCAGCGGCTTGCCGTCGGCCCAGATCCGGCCGACCCGCGCAATCGGCCCCTCGCACAGGGCCACGGCGAAATTCGCGAAATAGCTGTAGGAGCGGACCGTGACCGAACTGCCGCCGCCACCCTTGCCGCCTTGCGTCTCTTCCGACACCACTTCCTCGAAATTGGTTGCCCAGATCACCTGCCCGGACAGGCGTGCCCTGCCATAGACACGCGGCAGCGACGCGCCCTCGTTGGAGGCCTGGACCGAGAGGTCGGCCAACTGGCCGGTTTCGATGGTGCGCGAAGAGCCAAAGAGCGCCTGATCGAGAGCACCACCTGCCAGCGCCCCGGCAGCCTTGCCGAGAATGCTGCCGGCACTGCCAAGGCCCAGCGCACCGCCCAGGGCACCCCCAAGCGCCTGTCCGGCGGCCGTCAGGATCAGGGTTGCCATAGGGGCACCTCCGGAAAGGAAAAGGCTGCAACAACGCGGCGCTGCCAAGCAGGCGCCAGCGGGCTTTCGATGACACCGGCCCGGTCATAGGCATGAATGAGCATGCCGCCGGGGCCCAGAATCCCGGCATGTTTGGCCGCTGCAGCCGGTGCCCAGCGGAACACAAGCACGTCCCCCGCAGCAGCCTGTGCGGGCGCACGCTCCACAAACCAGCGGCGCCCGGCCTCCAGCAACGTCTCCCGGTTTCCGGTCTCCGCCCAATCGGCGGAATAGGGCGGCAGCGCTTGCGGCTCGGGACCGATCACGGCCCGCCAGACCCCCCGGATCAGGCCGAGGCAATCGCAACCCGCGCCCCGGACACTCGCCTGATGGCGGTAGGGTGTGCCAAGCCAGCGCCGCGCCTCTTCGACAAGGCGCAAGCGCTGCGGCACAGCCCCTGCAATATCCGGTTCAAACACGGGCGCCACCATCGTTTTCACCGGTGTTGCGGTTCGGATAGGACAGAACGAAGTCCGTTCCCGGCATATGCGGAAAACCCCGGAAATTCAGCGTATTGGTGAATTTGGCCAGGCAGGTCTCCAGCCGCTTGTCGCAGCCTGCCGTCACCCGGACCAAGGTCCCCTCGTCCAGTGGTTCGGGCAGCGCTTGCCACAGGACCAGAACCGCGCCGGAAGCTTCCGGCCGGTGGCTGGCGATCTCCGAGGCAAAGCCCTGCAAGGCCCCCTCCTCCACGGTCAAACGCCCGCCGGTGAACCACCGCGCCGAAAATCCGTCGAGTCCAGGCACGATCAGGCTGTGCCGGTCTGACCCTGCGCCAACACTTGCAAGCGCCGAAAAGGCCGGATCGCTCAGGTCGATCCCGCAGCGTGCATCGCCCAGATCCGCGTCGCAGGTTTTCGAAAACACACGGCCCTGCTTGGCTTCAAGAAGATGCGCCAGGCCGCGCAGTTCCGCCCGGAACGCCTCGCCGTCACGCACCACCTCGCCGATCCTCGCGCGCCGCTGCAAAAGGTGTTGGGCGGGATCGGCCCAGTTGACCACATAGGCCCGCACCTCCGCCCCGTCCCAAAAGCCCGCCTCAAGGTCCCTTGCATTGAGTGCCGATCCGGACAAGGTCCCCGAGACATCGCCCCCGCCACTGGCAAGGCCCGGTCCATCGGTCATCGCGCTGGCAGCAAGGCCATTGCCCGGTTCGCAAAGGATGCCCTCGATGGAAAGCGGCCGGTCATGGTCGGTGAACCCGTATGTGACGCCATCCCCGCGTTCCACGATCCAGCAGGCACACAGGGTCGTGCCCCGGCCGCCAAGATGCGCGGCCAGATCCGGTGGGATCTGTTTCATTCAAATCACCTCTTGCAGGACGAATGGATGGCCCGTGCGTTGACCGGACCGGGAACGCATGTGCCGCCTTTTGGAGGCCAGGAGATCCTTCGCAGCCATGCTCCTGCAACCCCGGCAACGTCTGAGGCTCTCCGATCCCGGCTCAAGGCCGGAATGACGAAAAGGGAGATTTTCGCTCCGGCTACCAATGTCATCCCGGGCAAGCGCTGCGCGACCCGGGATCGGCGCGCCGCTGACTGGTATGGAATACGCGTTCAAACGCATGGCAGCAGCAGAATTGGACATGCCATCGAGCAAACACCCAGCCAGCCAATCTGATGTGACGGCATGGGGCAGCGTGGTCCCCCTCAATCGAGTGCGATTTCGATCAGGGGGATCGACGGAATATCGCCCGCCTCGAAATGGGTCAGGCTGATTTCCAGCCGGTCGGTGTCAAAACGCACCGGCACATCGAACAGGAACCCCGCCGTGATCGCCTCCCCATTGCCCGGCGGCGCGGCGAAGACCAACTCTCCGGTCAGAGGATCGATCATGAAGCCGGCGCCGTTCACCTGTGCAACACCGCCAACAGCCGCCATCACAGACCCCGCATCGGGCAACCGGATGGCGCGGATATAGGCATTGGGACCCGCGCCATAGGTCTTGGTCAGGGGAAAGCGGGTTTCACTGCCGTCGCCGCTGCCGATGACCTGATCCGTTGCCGTTGGAGCCCCGCCTTCTGCCGCCGAACTGTGGTCGACCGGATCGCGGAACCGGAAGCCGGACAGCCGGCCGCGCGCCTTTTCGAACAAAGCAAGAACATCACGCAAATCCGCCAGACTGCGGATGCCGGTCGCGGCGTCATAGCGGCGGCGGCTGCCGGCCCAGCGCGCGTTGCGCGTTTCCAGCCCCGTCGCCAGACTGACGATTTCCGTGCGCCGTTCCGGCCCGCCCAGCGCCCCAAAGGCCACCCGCCCCGGAAAGGATTCATCCAGAAACGCGACCATAAAACCTGATCTCCAAGGTTAAGTTCATCGGGATTGATCTGGCTCAAGGTGACCTTGCGCAGGCATCGCCATGGTGCCCCCAGAACAAGGAGCCAAACAATGACCCATGTCCCGCATCAGCTTCACGAAGAATTCCCGGACAATGCAGACCAGCTGCACAAGCTCAAAATGAGCGACGCTCATTTCGGCAAGCTTTCCGACGACTATGCCGAGGTGAACCACGAGATCCATCGCATCGAGAGCGAAGTCGCTCCGGCGTCCGACGAAGCCCTTGAAGAGCTGAAGAAAAAGCGTCTTCACCTGAAAGACCAGATCGCGGCCCTTCTGGCGGCAGCGGAAAACACCGGCTCCTGAGCCCCTCTATTTCAGGCCGGTGTCAGAGCCCGCGTCGTCCCCGTCCGACGGCGCGGGCCACCATCGCCGAAACCTGCGCTTCCGACCGTCTGAAACTCTCCGCATCCCGTGTGGTGATGGTGACCTGGACCGGAGGCGTTTTCCCGTCCGGCCCCATGGCAGAACGTCCCGTGCGCACGCCAAGACGGCCATCGGCCCCGCGCGCCAGCGGCAGGATCGCCTCCGCGCCTGCTTCGCCCATCAGGCCGAGCCCGCCCCCCGCCATGGCGAAATAACTGGGTGTTGCAACGACGCCGCCCTTGGCAAAGGGTGTCACCCCGGACAAGAGCGCTGAAAACCCGTTGCTTGCCGCCCCGGACAGGCCGGAGGACAGGCCCGAGAACAAACCGCCAACCGCATCGCCCGCGAGATTTTCCAGGGGTTTCAGCGATGCGTTAACCAGCCGCGACGACAGGCTCAGGGCCATTTGCCGGAACACGCTGTCAAGCGACTTGCCGTCGACCAGCGCGGACTTGAGCCCGCGTGTCAGGGTGTTCGACACGCCCTCCGCCGAGACCCGGATCTCCGCCATCTGTTCAGAGAACCGCTCCAGCTCCTCAAGCGGCACATCCATGATCGGTTCCTCGGTCATGCTTCTGGCGCTCCTTCAAGAGGTTTTGCGGATTGGGTTTGATGCCGCCGTCTCTGTGCGGCTGTATCCCAAGGGATTGATTGTCAAGGGTCCTTGACCGCGAAGCGGCGC
>NZ_SMMF01000673.1:0-3762 GCF_009711355.1 Roseibium sp. RKSG952
CGCAGCCTGAACAGGAGACCGCGTGATGACCCGGAACCGCCGCAAGCAATCCCTGAACGGCATGGCAGAACGCGCCCGCCAGCACGCCCACAGCCTCAAACGCGAGGCCGAAGCGCAAGAGCCGGCCATCGAGGCGCTTGCAGACTGCGGCAAGCTCAAGGAGGCCAACCGCGCCCGGCTCACTGTCCGCCGCAACCTGCGCAGCGCCGCCGAACTCCTGAAATCCGCCGACAGCCTGGAGGCCAAGGCACGAGTGTTCCAACCGGAGACCACCCATGACCAGTGCATTGCATAACCAGAGCCCGGAACAACTGGCCGACCGGCTGGGCTATCTCGACGGCATCACCAAGAGCGCAAAGGCCGAAGCCGATGAGATCAAGGCCGAGCTGAAACAGCGCGAGGTCAACGTGGCCCGTGGCGCAAATTTTGTGGTCAGCCTCTCGACCAGTACATCCAGCCGCCTCGACACCAAGGCTCTTGCAGCTGATCTGGGGGAGGACATGCTTGCGGACTACTACCGCCCGTCCGTCAGCACCCGCGTCACCATCAAGCCGGTCACGGCCAAGCTGGAGGGCACTCAATGACCCGCCGCACCCTCACGCCCACCCTGAGCGACTGGCTGGCCGTCGCCCCGTGGGTTGCCCTGCCGCTGTTTTCCATGAGCTGCGCCCACGAGCTGACCGGAGCCTATGCGCGCCGGTTCGGGTTGGGCATGGCTCGGAAAGGATCTGCGTCATGAATGTGAAGCCGGACTTCAGCGCACCCGCCAAGGCCGAAGCTGGCGCCCAAAAGGCGGAAGATGGCAAACCGTACAGCGTCGAAACCACGAGCGTGCTTTACATCAGCGTCGAGGAAATCGAGATGCTGGCCAACATCGCGATGGATTTCATTCATCAGCGGGAGGTCCAGCAGTCGACCGATGAAGGCAGCTACACATGGCGGCAAGCCGGGCTTCTGGTTGAAGAAATCATTTCGAGAACCGGAAGCCTGCAACGCTTCGTCGAGACCATGGACCGGGCTCAAGCCAATGCGCAACCGCTGCACCCTGTTCGCTGACTGGCTCGACGCCGTGTCGGCCATCGGGCTGGCCACGTCCTGTATGGCGCTGGCCGTGGCCCTCACCATCCGCTGGCTGGTTTGATGCTGGCCGCTCTTGCCGTTGCCCTTGGTCTGGCAGCGCTTCTCCGCCTCGCCCGTGACTGGCGCGGGCACAATACGGGACCTGATGAATGACCGCAGTCAAATGCCCCTCGCGCTTCGTGCTTATGCCCCGCTATCCGACGGAAAAGATTCTGCATGCGTTCTGGTCGGGCTACAACCGCAACAACGGTGTCCAGCCGGATTTCAACGCCTATGAAAACATGATCCGCACGGCACAGGATGTCTGCGAACTCGCGCACCCGTCGCAATGCGCGCTGTTTGATGCACTGGCCAAGACCTCTGGCGCACTGGATATCGTCACGAGCCACTACGGGCTCAATCAGGAAAGCTCCCAAGTCAGCTTCACAGAGCCGCACGCCCATTACGGGACCATGTCCGTGCAACAGATCCTCAACGAGTCTCGCACAGTGCTTGCCGCCCATCTGGAGCATCTGAACCGGGAGGATGCGCAATGACTGCACAAGCACAAATTGACCGCGACTTACAGCAACTTGCCAGCCAGCGGGTGACACAGGCCATCGACAGCGTGTCGCAACTCGCGGACTCCGCCAAACAGCGCAGCCAGATTGAAGGGTGTGTGCTGGTTCTGGTGGCTCAGCGTGCGGCCTTGGCTGTGTGTGACGCGATCGGGGAAGAGATCACGGACCCGGCCGATCTGATCGGGGCAGCGATTTACATGCTGGAGGGCGTTCTGGAAAACGCAAGGCAACCCCGGACCAAAACAGGATCGTCTTGACCGGTCACGAACCGGGACAACAAAACGCAAGGAGCGGGCGATGTATTTACCTGCAGGGTATTCCGGGAAGCCACATCCCGGCCACGCTGGTGAATTGAGGCCGCCGTGTGGCGGTGGAGCCAGCAAGCGGGAGCCAACAGCGCCATTAAACGACGAACGCACCCAAACGACGCATTCCCGGATCGCTTGGGTGCTGATGAATGCGCCTGCTTTCAAGCCCGAGTTTCTGGCTGAGGAAATGGCCCGGCATTTCCTCGAAGACCTGCCCGGCAATGCAGGCGTCGAGGTTCTGGAGGTTCCGCAATGCCCCGATATCTGATCATGAAAAAGGTCAACATGTTCACGACTGCAATGGGCGTGGATGTACCCGTTCTTGAGGTTGTATCAGTAGCCGAATCGATACCATTGGCAGCTGATCAGATCGCAACAAGGCATCGTGACGGGGAAGTGCCGGAAGACACGTATTTCATCACTGAAAAGAGCGGTTAGGGAGTAGCGCCATGCAGCCAGCCGACTGGACCGACGACACGCCCATTACGCTGGATGAAGCTGCGAAGGTGATCTTTCGCGGCACGATCAGCGCATCAACCTTGCGCGCCCAGGCCGAATTGGGAAATCTTGAACTGGAGAAAATCGGCCGGCGTTTCTACACCACGCCCGCCTCAATCCGGGAGATGAGGAAAAAATGCCGCGTCCAAGAAAAGCCCCCCGGCTCTTTGTCCGAAGGGACGAAGACCCACCCGTCTGGGTTATCAGAGACGGATCGCGTCAAGTCCGCACAGGCTGCATTGAATCAGAAGCTGAAGAAGCTGAAAAGCGGCTCGCGGAATACCTCGCAAGCAAGCACGAACCAACCAAAAGCTCAGATCCTAAAGATGTCCCCGTCGCGGACGTCCTGAGCCTGTATCTGACAGACAAGATTCCCCATCTCGGCAAGCCCGGAAACGAGATCGATTTCATTACCCAGCTTTCCCCGTTCTGGGGCAAGCTGCATCTTTACGACATCGACAACCGGCACACCACGGATTACGCCAAGGCGCGCATGAAAGCGGGCGTCAAGGCATCCACTGCCCGGCGCGAGCTTGAGACGCTGAGAGCAGCGGCAAACTATTTCGTCAACGACCGCAAGATCCCGTTCAGGCCCGTGGTAACACTGCCGCCGAAAGCCGAACCCCGATTGCGCTGGCTGACGCGCTCAGAGGCGGCACGCTTCATCCACGCGGCCCGCAGGCGCGGCAATCACCATCTGGCGCGCCTGATTCTGATCGGCGTTTACACCGGCACCCGAACCGGCGCCATCATTGCCTTGAAGTGGGTCGAGGCCACCCATAGCGGCTATGTCGATATTGACGCCGGAGTGCTCTACCGGAAGGGCGCATCAGAGCGCACCACAGCCAAGCGCCGCCCATCTGTCCGCATACCGTCCCGGTTGCTGCCGCACCTCAAGCGCTGGAAGGCGATGGACAAGGGCGTGGCGCATGTCATCAACAGGGATGGGCAGCCGGTCAAGAGCGTGCGCAAGGCATGGGCGAACAGCCGCGCCGATGCCAGTCTTGACGCAGAAGTGATCCCGCACAGCCTGCGCCACACGGCGGCAAGCTGGGGAATTCAAAACGTCAGAACCACCCAGGAACTGCAAACCCTCGCGGATTTTTTGGGGATGTCTCTTGAGATGCTTTTGAAGACCTATGGCCACCTGAACCCGGACCATCAAAGCGCTGCAGCGGATGCGATTTCACGCCGTCCGGGAGCCTGAAAATAGGGGTTTCTGTGCGGATAACTGTGCGGACTTCTAATCCGTCACCCCAACAAACAGCCAAAAGTCTTTGAAAATAAATGGTGGGCGATGAGAGACTCGAACTCCC
>NZ_SMMF01000114.1:0-267 GCF_009711355.1 Roseibium sp. RKSG952
CTTTGAACGAACGGCTGCTTAGCCAAGAAATCACAGAAGCCGAAGCTGCCGCGATTGACTTGAAGTTCCGGTTCGGAGTTCCCGATCTTGTCAGTGGAGATATCGCCAATTGCTCAGACACTTTCGCTTTCGAGACGATCTGCGAATATTGTGGCTGGACCGACCGCACCAATCTATTGTTTGCGTCGGTCGGCCACGTCTCAAGAGATACGGATGTTGTTGAACAGACCCTTTTTTAGGTTTCTTTCGGTTTTGGAGGCTTTTCAC
>NZ_SMMF01000152.1:0-299 GCF_009711355.1 Roseibium sp. RKSG952
AGGTTTCTTTCGGTTTTGGAGGCTTTTCACGCCAAGCTTCTGCCATCCTGGCGTAGGCGGCTTCCGCGTTTGCTACGAGTTCCATCTCCCTGTGGCGAATCTCCTTGATCCAGTAGTCCCGGCCCGGGCCGGGTTTGTTGCCGTGCTGCCTGGGAGCGCCTGCACGCAGTTCCAGCTTGCGCATTTTCATTGCGACAAATGCAGGGCGCGCCCATTGGTAGGGTTCATCCCTGGACAACAGATGCCAAATCAGATTTGCAATTTTCCGCGCAGTTGCGACAGCTGCGACACTTGTCCCA
>NZ_SMMF01000863.1:0-20248 GCF_009711355.1 Roseibium sp. RKSG952
GGTCATAAATGAAACCTTCGAGCTTTGGACATCCGGAGTTTGAAAGACACCGTCAAACCGAAAAAACCCAGCGAGGACGGTTGACTGGTTGGCATCGGGTTGCCCCGGACACCACATGGCTGCTGGCGAGTGGCGCAACAGGTCTTGTTGAGCGCGCGGCGAACGCCAGGAATTATCTTCAGCACATACCGTCGAGACTGCTGGTCGAAGAGAGCCAGAAACCCAGCGCGGAAGAGATGCCCGCACCGGGCTCATTGCTGAACCCCGGGGAGAATGGGGTCAGGAAACCAATTCTTTCTCTTCGACGGGATGGAAGCCACCTATCGAGAAGGAACCGGGAACAGGGATGCTCGCGCCGGAAGAACCCTCGGAGTGCGGACCGCACTCGAGAGGATTGACCTTCTCTTGCAACTGATCGGAATCGGACGGTTCGTCCATCATTTTCACGATGCTGTCGAGCTGGGCGTTCAGGTCGCCAAAAAGTTCGCCCCCCTTGCCGATCTCGAAGAAGGCCATGGAAATAGAGTCGGTCAACTGACGAAGATCGCGATAAAGCCCTTGATTCTCACACAGGAGAACGTCGTTCTTCGACGACAGGAGCTCGTACTCCCGAATTGATTCGTCGAGCTGCTTGCGAAGAGCATCCTTCTCACCCAGGGTAGATACGAGCAAGTCCTTCAGCCGGGTAAAAAGCTCGTTGACGGAGCCGTGAACGCGTACACCGTCTCCCTGCATCCGCTTCAGCTGATCGAGAGCAGTCTGTACGCCGGGGGAGAAGCCGGAGGATTGTTTGGGCTGGTTGCTCATGGCCTTAGCTTCCTAACTTGATATTGTTTGTAACGACCTGCTTGATCAGCCTCTCGACCGAGGCAGGAGCGAAGTCCGGTGTTTCACCGGGGGCACGACTGTTTTCGCTGTAGGACAAGGCGGCACCCATGAGCGCGTCTTCGCCATCGAATCCAGTGCAGGCGGCATCGACGGTCTGGAGGAGGGCCTGAAACTCGCCGCGCAGAGCATTGTGCGCCTCAGCCAGCTGCTCATAGTCGTGATGAAGGGAATCTCGCTGCAAAGCGGTCGCCCGGTGCGATTCCCGCTCGGTCCCAAGCTCCTGCTCAAGAACGTCAACGCGAGTGCTCAGTTGCTGAACCGTTTCGGTCCTGTCCTGCAACTCGCCCTTGACCCGCAGGATTAAATTAGCGAGCTGGTTTCGCGCCTCTTCGGCGATACGAGACGTTTCCAGAACATGATCCGGAGCGCCGTGCGATTGAGATTTATCCGTCATTCGGGATGACTCCTGTGAGTGGGGTGTGAATCCTTGCTTTCGAAGTAATGAAGCAGGAAAGCGGGGGCGTCAACCATTTTGATCAAGGATTGATGACCAAATTGAAGGATTCAGTTTCGATACGAAATCGGAGTGCGCAGCCATCTCGGATTCCATCGGGAGGAAGAGTGGACGGGAGGCGAGGTGACGGCGGCCGGGCACGACTGGAACACCCGCGAGAGACATCTCGCTGCCGCCCTGAGAGGGGTCACCAATGTCGAGTTGATCCATGCCTGTGAGCTTGATGAACACGGAAACGAGCAAATCGGCATCGATGAGCGCGCCATGATAGGTACGACTGGAGGCATCGATGTTGAAACGATTGCAAAGCGCGTCGAGGCTAACCCGTGACCCTTTGGGAAGGACCTTACGAGCCAGAGGAATCGTATCGATGACCTCGTTGGTGAGCGGCCCCTTGTTGGCACGCTCCAGTTCCATATTGAGGAACGGCATATCGAACGGTGCATTATGAATGACCAACGTGCTATCGCCGATAAATTCAAGGAATTCGTCGCGCATAACGCGGAAGCTGTCCTGCTTCCCGAGGAACTCGTCCGAGAGATTGTGGACCTTGTAGGAATCTCCAACCTTCTTGCCCTGAGGATTGACGTACCGATGGAATGTGCGCCCGGTCGGGCGGTTCCCGATCAATTCGAACATTCCGATTTCCACAATCCGGTCGCCCGACGTTGGATCGAAGCCCGTAGTTTCAGTATCTGTGACCAGGTATCGTTTATCGAGATCCATCAGAAGGCCTTTTGATAGCTTTCCCAAGCGCTCCGCATGAGCTATTGTCTGAAGGATTCATAGATTAGAGAAGCCTTTATGACTGTCAACAAAAACGAATCCTTGATCAGGAAAAAATGGCAAGGGTACGGACAGGCTTTCGCCATCCTTTTCGCCGTCGTCGTGTACACGGCGTTCGTTGTCATTGAGCGAGAGAGCTTCGCCTTCGGCGAGCGCCTCGAGGATGCCGCGACCAAGATCGCTGTATCCGTCTCAGCCGCAGGGAACCTGACCCCCGCATGCACCGAACTCGCCGCCCAACTGACGGAGGAGACCCTCAAATCGCGGCTGGGAAGCGGACAGTACCTGAAAGAGGTGCTGGAGACATACGTCGCGTGGCCTTGTCCGCAGAGTGCGCTGCCCGGCATCAGCTTCGGTGTGAGTGAGGCCATTCGCAGCGCGTACCGGGGGGCCTAAGGCGTGGCCAGATTGTCCACCGCGGACGCACGGCGACTGGGAATAAACCTCTCCGGAAACAAGTCGAAGCCGAGCGCTTCTGCGAAAACGTCACGCACCAAATGCAGTCGGCTTCCCGCGAACGACACCCAGACCGATCCGTGCGAGTTCCATATCGACTTGCCGCACGACCCTAAGCCGAAGGAGCGACCCAGAACTGTATTGGATCTAGGTGCCGTCTCGTCGGCCTTCGTTCAGGCAAAAGGCAACTTAAACGCGTTTTTGGAACTCGTCGGAAAAGGGAGAAGCCGGACCTACACACCGAAGAGTACCGCCGAATACGAAAAACTAATTTCCGTGGCCGCAGCTTCCGCGATGAAGTCACGACGGCCCATGGAATGCGCCATTAGTGTCGAGATGACATTCATCCTCAAAGGAGACCCGGAGACTTGGCCGATATCAAACAAGAGCGGCGACATCGACAATCTGTCAAAAGCAGTTCTTGACGCTCTTAATGGCATCGTTTTCATAGACGACAGGCTGGTGGTAGAAACCATCTGCCGAAAAACTCACGGCGAAAGATCGAGACTTAAAGTGCGCGCATCAGAAGCGAGGCCAACACAACCCGGTTTTGAGACGAGTTAATGCCCCCCTTGAACAACAGAGATTCCAATGAATGGTTCGTTAGCGCCTTCCCCACCCTGAAGGGCGGGGTTTTTTAAGATGGCGCTGTGATTACATTCTCCTGCCCGGGTTCGCGCTATCATTATCCGAAACGCCGTCACCGTCGCGATCGACTTGCCTGCCGCCATTCCCGCCGCGATCACCGCCGCTACTTGAGCGGGGGCAGGAAACGCGCACGGCTTTCGTAACCATACATGGTCGCTGTGCTGTAACGTAAAAGGATTCATCCACCAGACGCTGTTCAAGACTCACGTCAGAACCAAAATGCGCACTGTTGCCGGACTGCTCACCCCCTTTCGAGGCGAAAGCACTCGCGTGGTCGCTAATGAGAACCTGAACTTCACAAACAGATTCGACTTCTCGGTTTTCATAACATTTCTTCGCGGTTGCCGTTGATACACCAGCCAGTGTAAATACGACGGAAAATACGGAAGCTAATTTCAGGAATTTCATGGCATGCTCTCGAATGACGATTTCCTGAATATAGCGACGGAAAGCAGCCCATGTAAAACGCCGGTGGGTCACTCAATGACAGCAGGTCGGGACAGGCGCCGTTCTCCAACAACTCGAATACTGTCCGGACCTGAAGAAGCCCCAGGGAGAATGTCCCCTGAGGCCCTCGATTAGAGAAGCGTCGCACCTCAAACCGACGACGGCCGAATGCATCAGGAGGCAAATCCGGCCGCCACGTCCGAAAGCCCGGAGCGTGAGCCGTTGATGAGGACGATCTTGCCGCCCTTGGACGCCGCGTCGCGGATGGCATCACGCTCGTCCATCCCCGCAAAGAATTCGAGAACGTCCTTGGCGACCAGACCGTCGACCCCGTCCAGAAATTCCTGCATGGCCGAACTGTTGCCCTTCGCGATCGTCTGACGGAACTCGACGAACGCATCGGCCTTGATCTTCAGGCTTTCGGCCTCTGCCTTGGCCTCGCCGACGCGCTCGATCCGGATCGCTTCGGCGGTCGCGGTTGCCGCCTCCTTGTTGCGTTCTGCGCTCAGAACCTTCTCGAACGAAGCCCTCATCGCCTCCGACGGTTGAGGATCATTCACGAGTACGTTGACGATGTCGTAGCCGAACTTCTCAAGGATGTCGCCCATCTCCGTTTTCACGGCCTCTTCAAAGAAGGCGGAGTTTCCAAAGGCATCAACGAGTTTGTGTCGCGAGGCGGCGCTCCGGATCTTGTCCTCAAGATAGGTCGCGATCTGCTGCTCGACATTCTCCAGAGAGTACGCGGCCTGATATTCGCTACCAATGCGCACCCGATATTGGAGGTTGATCGGAACAATCAAGCTCGCCTTATCCTCTGTCATAGCGTGAATCTCGGATTTAATCTCCTGAATCCTCAGGTTCAGATCGATGTCGGTGGATTCGAGCGGCCAAACGTTTTTAAGATGAAAGCCGGAATTAAGAACGCGGCGGAATTTACCGAGTTGAACGAGGGTCTTGGCCTCCTTCTCGGGAACAACAACCACGACATCGCACAGAAAAATGACCGATAACAGACCGAGGACGATCTTACCGACCCATGCGCCAATGAAAAGGGCGGGATCGTTGGCCGGGGCGGAAATCAAATATGCCCCCGCCATCGTGCCGAAGACGCACAACAGGGTGACGATCAGAGACAGAGCGTCCTTCAGATGGGTGGTCGATTTCATGGGTTTCCTTTCAGATTAAGTAAATTAGTCAAGTGCCTCGCTGCCGAACCCGGCGCGCGAACGATTTCTCCGACGTCGATGCCGGCCGGAGCGTTCGGTTTCGATCGCTGCCTCGTAGTCAAGTTCACATTCGGCGAGGATCGAGGAAGGACCGCACTGAAGCGGTGTCGATTTGCCCGGAAACATGCGTTGCCAAGGAAAAGAGATCGTCAGCGTGTGCCTGGCCCGCGTGAAAGCGACGTGCGCCAGACGACGTTCCTCGTCGATGCCGCCGCCGTTAGGGCCGTTCCAGACACTGCCGGGCTTGCCCCGACGACCATTCTCCACGGCAATCGGGTTCGGAATGACGTTTTCGTCGAAGGCAGGACAGAACACGTGGTCGAATTCCAGACCCTTCGAGGCATGGATCGTAGAGATGACGACCCGGTCAGTCTTCCCATTCAACGACTCGATGTCGGTCAGGAGCGTGATTTCGTTAAGGAGATCCACGGTGCTCTCCCGCTCCTCGGCGAGACCCCTGATCACATCGACGTTGTCGAGACGACTATCGGGACTGCTCTGACTTTCTATCCACGTCAGATAACCACCGTCGTCGAGCACGAATTCCAGCGTCTCCAAAGGAGATCGGCCATAGGCTCCGTCGTCGGCAACGATCGTCAGTGTGCGGCCCAGCTCCGCAGCACCCTCCCGGGCATCCTTTCTCAGCTTGCTTCGACCGACACCGTCCACGATTTCATGGCAAGCCTCGTGGAACGGAATGGACCGGGCATCAGCAAGGCGGCAAATGGCTTCCACTCCCGCGACACCCAGACCGCGCTTTGGTTTGTTGGCGATCCGGCGAAACGCCATCTCGTCGTGAGGATTGATGGAGAGTCGCAAGAAGGAGGCGAGATCCTTGACCTCCTCACGTTCCAAAAGCGATCCGCCGCGCGAAACCAGAGCACCAACGCCATGCCGCAGAAGACCCTCCTCGATCAGACCGACGAGGTAGTGAGATCGAGCGAGAACGGCGATTTCACCAGGTCTCTCGCCGGAATCGATAAGAGCCTTGATCCCGCGGCCGAGCGCGTCGGCCTCTTGGAGATTATTAGAGAAATGAAGCGTTCTGACAGGCGCGCCGTGACGACCGGATGTCAGAACCTTCGGCTCCGAGCGCCGATTGAATTCGACGGACATGTTCGCGGGCTTCAGGATCTCCTCGGTACACCTGCGGTTCGTGACGAGATTGAACCGAGCCGCCACAGGTCCCGTCATATCCGACATGGCTCCCGGGTAACCACCTTGGAAGCCGTAAATATTTTGATCCTCGTCGCCGACGACTGTCAGCCCCCCGTGAACAGAAGTGAGCAGGCGCACCCATTCAACCTGAACCGGGTTCGCGTCCTGAGCCTCGTCGACGAGCATATGACGAATACGGTTCGCCTCACTCGTGCGGAGAGCGGAGTTCCCCCTCAAGGCGGTCACAACTTTCAGAAGTAGATCTCCGAAATCAACCATGTCCTTACGGCCCAACTCGTACTGGTAGGAGCCGTAAGCGGCCGCCAAGGCGGCATCTCGGTCAGTCAAAGAGGGGCGGTTCGGAGCGATTGCCGCTTCGTCGGTGAGCCCCCAAGATTTCCAAAGGGAAATCTGCCTCAAGGCATCCTTGACGAAATCGGAGTGCATCTTCTTCCAGTCGGCATCGTTCTTGTCGCCAGAGGTCTCCGGCTTCCTTCCTAATGCGCCGGGAACGAGAACGGCATCGGCCATGATGCGCTTTGCCTCCTCTTCGTCGGCTATGGTGTAGTCCGAGCCGTTCAGCCCGGCGGAAAGGGCGATGCGCTTGAGTATCCGGTTGGACAGGGAATGAAACGTGCCGACGCGCAAGGACGACGCGGATATCCCGAAACGCTCTTCGAGACGGGCCTTCAATTCCTTCGCCGCACGGTTCGTGAAAGTAACGGCCATGATCTCGTGCGCAGGCAAGCCCGCCTCGGAGATAAGCCAAGCGATCCTGGAGGTCAGAGTGGTTGTTTTGCCCGTTCCCGCGCCGGCCGATATCAAGCTGGAAGGGGAACGCGAGGAGGCCGCGGCCGCCTGACGCTCGTCCAAGCCTTCGAGGGCGTTTTTTTGAATCCTTGTCATGGCATAATTTGTTGACGTGATCGCTTCGAAATGTCAATAACGAATCCTTATCGACGGGAGTGGGGTTTACGTCGTATCCTTTTTGTCGACGGAAAGTCATGGAGTGAAAATGATCGAATCCTTCGTACATTTGAGGGTGCACAGCCACTACACCCTGTCCCGGGGTGCCAGCAAGATTGACGCTCTCATCGATCAGGCCGTCAAGTTCAAGCAGCCTGCGCTCGCACTCGTGGACGAGGGAAACATGTACGCCGCCCTGGATTTCTCCAAGGCCGCCAGTGCGAAGGGTATTCAGCCGATCATCGGAACAAAGCTCTGGCTGGACATCGGAGAGAGCAAGAAAGGAAGCGTCTCGCTCATCGCACAAAGCCCAAAGGGATACGCCAGGGTCTGTTCCCTCCTCGCGGCGGCGCATCGGCCGCACGGCGACAACGAAGGCGGAAGCCAGATCCTTCCGGCCGCGGAACTCGAGGGCGACAACGAGGGCGTTGTCGTTCTCACGGGCGGACAAGACGGGGTTCTAAAGAGGCTGATCGAGGAGGGCAGAAACGAGGACGCGAAGAACCTCTTCGACTACCTCCGATATTGCTACGGGAACGGCCTGTACGTTGAGCTGACGCGCTTCGGAGACGAAAGCGCGAAGGAGATTGAGGTCGAGAACAAGCTGGTCGACCTCGCCTACAATTCAGGCGAAATAGAAGCGGTGGACGGAAGCATCCTGCAACCGGTCCCGCTCGTCGCGACCTCGGAATGCTGGTACGCGACGCCAGACCGTCACGACGCATTCGAAATCCTCAAGGCCGTCAACACGAAGGAGCAACTCCCTCTTCTGAACGACAATGTCGTCGCCCGCTCGGATCGCCGATATCACCTTCGCTCCACCAAGGAGATGAAGCAGCTATTCGCAGATCTGCCTGAGGCCTTCGAAAATGCGCTTCTTCTCGCTCAAAGATGTGCGTTCAAGGCCGAGCCGCGCGACCCGATCCTACCGCCGTTCAAGACCGAAGGCGGCCGTTCCGAGGCGGAGGAACTGCGCGCGCAATCGATCAAGGGACTCAACGAGCGCCTCGAGAAACTCGGGATTTCCAACGAAGCCCGCAAGCAGTATGATGAGCGCCTGGAATACGAACTCGGGATCATCGAGGGAATGCAGTTTCCCGGGTACTTCCTGATCGTTTCGGACTTCATTAAATGGTCGAAGGAACAAGGCATTCCCGTCGGGCCGGGTCGCGGCTCCGGGGCCGGCTCTCTGGTGGCCTATTCGCTTCAGATCACCGATCTGGACCCGCTTCGGTTCGGCCTGCTCTTCGAACGCTTCCTCAACCCGGAACGCGTCTCGATGCCGGACTTCGACATCGACTTCTGTCAGGACCGACGCGAAGAAGTAATCGACTACGTTTGCCGCAAATACGGCACAGAATACGTGTCCCTGATCGCCACCTTTGGCGAGATCAAGTCGAAGATGAGTCTCAAGGATGTCGGACGGGTCGTTCAGTCTGACGACTTCGGCGGCTTCAATTTCCTCGAACTTAACGAGCTGTCGAAACTGGTGTCGATGAAGGGTCCTGTTCCCTTGTCCATCGAGCAATCCTACAAGGATAAGGATAATCCGGACTTCAAGACGAAGGTCGACAGCGCCCACAAGTACAAGGTTCTTTGCAGGCACGCGAGCACGATCGAGGGTCTGTTTCGCTCGCAGGGTGCACACGCGGCAGGCGTCATTATTGCTGGGCAACCGATTCAACAACTGGTGCCTGTTGGCTGGGACAACGACAAGAACATGCCCGTCTCCCAGTTCAACATGAAGGCGGCCGAAACTTCAGGCCTAGTGAAGTTCGACTTCCTCGGACTGAAGACGCTTTCGGTAATCCGTGAAACGCTCGAACACATCAAGCAGACAACAGGGGAGGACATCGATCTGTCCAGCATCGATCTCCACGACCCGGCAACCTTCAATATGATCGCGAAAGGCCGGACGAACGGCATCTTTCAGTTTGAATCGGATGGCATGAAGAAGTGGTTGCGCGCCCTTCAGCCAAACCGCTTCGAGGACCTGATCGCGATGACATCGCTCTATCGTCCAGGGCCGATGGACTACATCCCGAACTACGTCAACCGGAAGACCGGAGAGGAGGAGGCGGAGTACCCCGAGCCCGTTGATCAGACCAAACCGTTCCTCGAAGAGACTTTCGGAATCATGGTCTATCAGGAGCAGGTGATGCAGGTAGCGCAGGTTGTCGCCGGGTACTCCCTCGGCGGCGCGGATATTCTCCGCCGGGCCATGGGCAAGAAAATCCCGGAGGAGATGGAGAAGCAGAAGATCACGTTCGTCGAAGGCGCCGTGAAGAACGGACATGACGAGAATGATGCAGCGAAACTCTTTGATGTAATCGCTAAATTCGCGGGCTACGGGTTCAACAAGTCCCACGCAGCTGCCTACTCGTTGATCTCCTACCACACCGCCTGGCTAAAATGTCATTATCCGGCGGAATTCCTCTCCGCGCTCATGACCTATGAAATGAGTTCGACGGATGCAGGAAAACGCATGGCCAAGATCAAGGAGGACATGGATCACCTCGGCATCAAAATGTTGCCGCCCTCCGTCAATCACTCCTTCCCGCGCTTCAAGCCGGAAAGGGATGAGGACGGCGTGCAAGTGAGGTTCGGACTGGGCGCCATCAAAGGTGTCTCAGGAGCCATGATCAAGATGCTGGACGCACGTCGGGAGAAGCTGTTCGACAGCCTCTTGGACTTTCACAAGCGCGCGGGCGGCTTGTTCAATAAAGGGCAGATCGAAAATCTCGCTGCGGCCGGAGCATTCGAGACGATCGCACCGAACAGGCGTGCGGCCTTCGACGTGCTATGCTTTCTCGCCAAGGAGAAGAAGGACCCGACGGACCAAGGGAACCTCTTCGGAAACAGCATCGAGGCCGATGTCCCGTCCGAGATTTCAGGCGTCGAGGAATGGGGCAACAAGGTCGACAGGGAGTTTAACGCGGTCGGCTTCTATTTCGGCGCGCATCCACTGGATGCCTATATCGAGAAACTGAAGGCCGCTCACGTAAAACGCTTCAACTCGCTTCGCATATTTATGATTCAGAATTCCATAGCTGATCTTCCGCAAAAGCGGCTCGCGGGACTTGTGGAATGGGCCGAGCGCCGCACGTCGAAACGGACCGGAAAGCCTTTTGTTTGCGCCCGAATCGCGGAGAAGAGCGAAACCTTCACCGTCAACTTTTTCAGCCGCGACGAGGAGTCCAAGTTGGACCGTATCCGCGTGAAACTGGAGAATGCAAAAGACTCTCGCGTTCCCGTCGTCATCATAGGCGATGTCGTACTCCGAGAGGGTAACGATATGTCGATTTTCGGTAACGAAGTCGTCGATGCCAATGAGCTTTTGTCTGCGGACAGAGGGCCGATGATGGTGCGTGTTGACCAGACCGCGATCCTCCCGGACCCGACCGAACAAAGGAAAATGCGTGATATCAACGAGCGTCTGCGCATCAAGACCATCAGCGAGGAAGCTGCCGAAAAGGAACGGAACGCCATCAAGCACCAAACACTCATGAGGAAGTGCGAACAAGTTCATGCGATCGCCGCGAGACTGAGGCAGGACGAGAACCCAAGTTCGGTCTCTCTGAAGATCAGGGTTGCCACCATAAGCGACGCGTTCGACATCGAACTGCCCGGCGCTTACTTGGTAAACATGGCCGCTGAAAGCGCACTCAAGTCAGTCGACGGCGTAACGTCTGTTTCGGAAATCTAAACCTAAACAACTCCCCCGAAAACCGCGATTTCAAGAAAGAAAGATCATGTCGCTTACGAGAATACTCGGCCTGTCGAAAAGGCATAAAGAGCAACCCCTAAAAGAAAATCTGCCGGAAGAAAATCTGCCGGAAATCACGATCAAATTGAAACCAGAAGACCGTCCTGCATTCAAACGAGGCTATGCGGCGCAGATCACGGAAGAGATCTCTGTGCGCGTTGAGATGCGATCGATTTTCAGTTGGAAAAGATCCTCGTCCGGAGAACTCAAACAAAGGAATGGACGATGGATTTTGTTCAACCCGGAACAGGTTGCCGAAAAAATTCTCGATCCAAACCTGGTGCCGCTCGTGGAGAATTTCTGCCGAAGGGTCTTCGAGCTGGATGCCGAATTCATCAATGGGGATCCCGCAGAATTCACCGACGAGGGCGGACACGTATGGGTCCGAAAGGACAGATTGAGCGGATAGCGAGGAGGGGCCTAGCGCCCCTTCAATGCTTTTTGACGATTGGTCACAAGCTGTGCAAGAAACTTCTTGCGATGCTTCGTCGCGATGAGCGGAATACGATCAAGGTTCCAGGCGAAGTCCTGATCTCCCGTCACCTGGCAATGCGCGAGCGTGTAGGACTTCTGATCGCCGCCCCATTGGATCTGCTGATTGATATCGAACATGCCCTGCGGGACCTCGCACATGTTCGGAACCAGGCCGAACGACAAGCCGTCATGGATAAGGTCCTTGATCGAATCCTCGGGAATACTAATCCGAACCCATCCGAGCCCATAGGACTTCACCGTATAGCCCGCCTGAGTGAGCTGGAAGGCGCTTGCGAACATAGAAACCTTGTCAGCCCCTTTGATCCACGCTCCCTGCCAACTAGTATGCGCGCGCTCCTCGCCCGTGCGAAGGGGACCGGAATTCGCCTCGCCCAGTGACGTCGCCCGCCAGAGAGTCTCTGCAACGATGCCGGCCGACCAGGACAGTTCGTTGTACTTGTAGGTTAAAAACTCCTTCACGGGGTCCCGAAGGTGCTCCATGAAGGTCGATGTTTCCTGACCTACCCAGCAGTTGCGGACATCTAGTTCGGCGTATCGGGAGAGCGCCAAAAACTCCGGATAGCTGACCCAGCTCCTCTGGGAGCGCTTCTCCTTGTTGGTGGAATTGCCGAATCCATAGATTGAAGCCAGGTCACCATCCATCCTCTCCACGGAAAGCTCGATCATGGCTGGTCGACCGATGTCTCGAAGAAGAGCCACCCGGTCAGGGTTCATTTCGCGCAGCTGCTTCCGGCTCAGAAAGTCCATCGGCATCTCGAAGTCGGGGACGGGTGTCTGAAGCATCTCCATCGTGTAGAGAACGCGAGGCTTACGCAGGACGAAGGTCGTCGAATCCCGCAAGGAACGCTCGCTCGTCACGGTGAATTCGTCGAAAGCCTGACCGGTCTTCATGATCGCGGCGGCTTCGCCCTTGGGGTAGAGGGGCTCCGGCATGACAATCTTGAGATCGTTGCGCAGCGTCTTGCCGACAAACAACTTGCTCATGCTAATCTCGGGGTCCACCTCCCGGGCAAGCATGTAAGAGAGGGTCATGATGCGATAGAACACGCTCGACAGGAAGGCGCACTGCCAAGCGGGGTCGTCGGACGTGTCGGTCTGCTTTGGGTCGTAGCCCCATTCCCTAAGGGCATCCATGTGGGAGATCACTAGGTACTTGTCGTGACGAAGCCACGAGTTTCGCCAGGATTCGTTCTTGCGAAAGAAAAACTCGTAGCTGATATTCGACCACCAGATGGCGCCCGTACCGAGATCGGCAGGGCCGGAGATGCGATGAGCGCCTCCCTTCTGGCCATAGAGGTGCGCCCAGCCCGCTCCCGGCTCCTCTTCGTCGTCGAAAAGAACGACACCGAATCCTTTATCCATACCGTCGCGGGCTACCATTCGACGGACACCTCCGAAAACGTGAAATCAATCAACCCCTATTGTGAGGCCGTTTCACCGACAGATACAAGAGATTAAAGCGACCCGAACTTGGATTTGAGCAATCCTTCCCAGGTGGTCGGCTTCATGCCGGAGAAAGGACCTCCGCGATCCGTCCAGACACTCAGCATCTCGGCCATGACATTCTTGTCCCCGTTCGTCCTCCGCCCGAGAGGAAGGAGACGCAGTCCGGAAAGCGTCTCGGAGCGGAGCTCGTAGAACTCATCCGGAAGAAGCTTTAACGCGTTGCCGAGGACGGCTGGGTCCGATGTCAGGAAACGGCGCTCCGCCTCGTACTCCCTGTCACGAAGCGCGGACATGGTCGCACGGGCGACCTCCGAGATGCGCTGCTGCTCCGGCGAGGGGCCAGTGGGCATCGAACGCGCAGTGCGACGAGGTGCAGCGCTCGCGTAGGCGCCGGGGTACTGGGCAACCAGAAGCGCTCTGACGAGGTGATGTAAATTGGCTTGGCTGATCTCAGGCAACCAGACGAGGGATGCCTCCTTGTTCTTGCCCGCTAGGCCTATGTGCTGGACCATGTGGCAAAACGAACAGGCGGTGACAAGATTCTCCAAACGGTTGTCGGAGTGATTGTCGTTAAAGTGGTGCACTTCCTGATACGATAGGGACGTGAACCCACAGAAGCGGCACGAGTTTTTGTCGCGCTCCAGAGCCTTCTTGCGAACCCTCTTAAACTCCGCGTCATGAACCTCGCTGTCGATATCGTCCATCCGCCAATTGAGACATTTGACGCTGAGGACAAGGGGCAGAAAAGACATCAATTACCCACCACGAATATCTGTAAGGAGAAGTGAGGAAACCCTCACTCCATCACGAATCCATTGCTCGTCACCATGATCGAGCGGCCGTTGTAACGGCGAACGGTAACGAACTCTCCGGCCCCCGGAACATCGTCGCCCTTCTCGACGACCATGCGCCCGGACGGCGGACCATCTGGACCCATGAGATCCGGCTCAACCTTGACCCAGGCTCTCCCGGATTTCGGGGAATAACCGGTCAGACGAACGCCCTGAATAACCTCCGGCTTCAGCTTCGGCTGGATCGCGTCGATCATCGGGGCCTTGGACATGGACACGCCCGGCGCGGAGACGGTAGGTGCGACCGACATCTTGTCGGAAAGATCTTTAATCTTGCGCTCAAGACCGGAGATGGTGCTTTCGAGACCCGCCACCTGAACCTGCAGACGGTCGATTTCGGACGATGTCGCATCGAAATCGATTTCCAGTATCTGATTCAACCGATCCACATCCACGCTTTCCAGCGCGGAAGGGACGGCGGCGGCCGGCATGGCCACCGGATGCTGCGTCGCCTCGGGTGTCATCGCCGGAAAACCCGGAACGCTCGTTGCAGTCATGGATCCCGGCGGCGAAAGCAGGGGCTCCGTGGACGGGGATGCCGCGGGCGTTCCGAAGTCTGGAAGATCTGTCACTGACGAAGCCGGAGGTGTCAAAGGCTGAGCGAGGTTCGGCAACGGATTCGAGGTCGCAGGAGCCGTCGGCAGGGTGTCCAGAGACGGAAGTTGCGTCGGGAAGCCCTGCGTGTTCGTCGCTACCGCCGGAGGATTGACCGCCGGGGGCTGGGAGCCGCCGGAGAACATCGGCAGGAGCTGCGTATAAGCGACGAGACCCAAGACGGATACCGCAATGACACCGCCGACTGGAACGATCAGTTTCGACAACGGGCCCTTCTTCGGAGCCTCATCTTCGGCCGAATTGTCGTTGTCCGCGTCCTGAGCGCCTCCAGCGTAGATGCTGTCTTCCGGATCGAAGTCATCGTCGGGCTGGTCCGCATTGTCCAGACCGGAGAACTCGTCGTTTCCCTCGAAGTCAACATCCACCTCGGAGGCGGAGGAAGTGTCGCTTTCGGCGAATGGATCCTCATCTCCTTCATCGTCGGACCCCCCGAAGCCGTCGTCATCCTGCGCCGCAGCGAACGGGTCTCCGAATGCGTCGTTGTCATCGTCCTCGTCGAAACCGTCCGAACCGAACCCTTCGGAATCGAAACCCGCTTCGCCCGGACCAGCGATACCCTCGATCTCGGGGGCATCGTCATCATCATCAAGGCCGCCGAAATTGGCCGGATCGAAGTCGTCGTCGGCCGCGCCGAACTTGTTCTTAGCCGAATCCTCATCGTCGGTGACAAAATCACCTAGTGACCCGAAGTCGTCTTCCTTGTTGTTGATGTCAGTCATACGAATGAATCCCCGATGAGATGTTGTATCAGTAGAATAGTACGCCGATCGGCGTGCCGGCTTCGACAATAATCGTCGTCGGGCGATTACCATAGGCGTCGTACAGCAACTGGCCCGTGTTCGAGACGGCCTCACCACCTGCGGAAAGAAGCTCGTCCCGGATGTCCAGATCCTCGCTGGTCGACGTGACAGTGCCGTCGGAGGTCGTCGTTGTCACGCCATTCGTCTGGGATACTGCACGTCCGAGTCCCTGGGCGAAACCGGAGATGAAGCTGAAGGCGATCTTCTGAGCCATGTGACGGTTTACCTTGGTCGCCATGGCCGTGCCGATGTATCTGGTGTCGACTGCGACGGATTGAATCGGCACGGTTTCGTTGATCGGATTACCGTCCGCGTCGTTCTCGACACTCATCTGCGTGAATGAGATGACGAGGGAATCGCGACCAGTCTGGAATCCACCGATCAGGCGGGCACCCGCATAAGGACCCTGAAGAATTCGAGCCAGAACCGGGCCGGGGGAATCCGAGTTAACGCGGCCGATGAGTTCACCATAGAGGACGGTGCCCGCAAGCGGCAATTCAATGGCGCTGCCGGAGTCTGGAACACCTGTCGAGGATGAAGCGAAAGCCGGCTCGTCTTCAGGCGTTTCGATCACACCGCTGTGCATGTAGATGGCCTGTGCGACGGCGGGCGCGCGACGCAAACCGGAGATATAGGCGCCTAGGTCGGTCACGGACTTCTGGTCCTGAACGGTGGGCGGGGCCGTGACGGCCGGGGCGACAGGAACCTGTGGCCGGATAACAACCGGCTTTTGAGAAATGACCGGTGCATCAGGGACATCAACCTGAGGCAACGGGTCCGGCCCATCGTCGACGATCAAAACCGGGAGATCCTGGGTCGCGCTCGTGTCAACGATGGTCGGAAAGGACGACGTACCCGACGCACGAGCATCATCCGCACGACGCTGGTCGGCCACCTGCAATTCAGCACGATACTGAGGATCAACCGAATTGCCACCCTGGATCGTCTCCTCACCTCGCACGACAGAACCTATCCGAGACGGGTTTACCGGTGGCTCGGGCTGATTGAAGTAGGAATAGCCGACAGCCGCGACAACGACGGCGGCGACCACCATGATCATGTTCCGGGAGCCTTTTTCCGCAGTCGCCCCCTTCAGTTTGCTCATAAAACCAGCCATGAGGGACTCCTTAGCGAATAACCTGGACGTAGGACGTGCGTCCGCCGTCGGAAACCAGAAGAACCGGAACTTCGTTCAGCACGAAAACCTTCACCCCGCTGGCATTCGAATGTTTTGCCGTGTAGGCAGGTGAAAGCAGATCCATAGATGTCCGCACATACATCAGATCACCGTACATCCATGCCTGAAGATCGCGGGGATTAGAGGATTTGAGTTCGCGGGCACCACTGGGAGCGACACCATCGAGAAACTGAAGCATGGTACTGTCGTTCGTCGGAGCAAGGCTAGCGCCGGTAACGGAATCGTAAATAGCGTTCGGCCCGCGCTGATCCACCCTGGCATCGACCCGGTAGTCGACGTCGCTGGAACTCGGATCGAGTGTAACAAGCAGCGGAACCTTAGCTCCGAGCAGGAGAACGGAAAAGTTCGACGGTATGTGAGCGCGTCGAGCGCTGATGGTAATGATGTTGGTCTCGTCCTGAGGCCCCGACGACTTCACGTCGTAGGCATCCGGATTTCCGTTCGTAACAACGTGCACCGGCCAAGGCTGACCCGTGACATCGGAAAAGGTCAGGGTCGAGAGCCAACCCGGCGCGACGTTAAGCCGAACCGGCATCTCCCCGGACTTCAGGCTCACTCCGACAGATCGGGTGACCGGGTGAACATCCATAAGAGGGGAGTCGGTTGCCTGGTCAATCTGATCGATGCGCCGGCGGACTTCCCTGACCTGTTCGGGCGTCAGCGGAGCGATGCTCTTTATCGCGGATTCAACGAGGCGGTCCTTCTCGCCCTGTTCCTGAACGGTGGAATTCGCGTCGGAAACCGCCGGCGGGGCCGCCGGCGAAATCGGATCGCTCAAATTCGCCGGAGGAAGAAGAAGACCGCTCGCATCCTGCGACAGCGCAGGCCCAGCCAAGGTCGAGGACGACATGATGGCCATAGCGAATGCCAAGGATTTACGCGTCATTTGTCAAATCCCCAAGGATTTCTAGTTGGATACAATCTGCGCGATGCCGAGACCAACCGGGTTCTCGTGCGCAGGCCTTCTTACAACTGTAACCTCGACCATCAGGTTTTGGCTACGGTTTACCGAGGTGCTCTTGAAAGTAACCAGCAAAGGCACCTGCACTCGCCACCCGTATACATTGCCGGCAATGCCTTGCGCGACAATTACGGGTGCGCCCCTCGGTACGGCCGTGGTGACGAATTGGTTGTTCAGAAGGGAGGTGATGAAACCGGAACGGTCGAGAGCCTGCTCATACCCACGCCAGCCGGCCTCGGTGAAGTGAAGGCGAATATCTTCGAGCTGCTGCGCGTGATTAGCGAAGGACATGGAATACGCCTCCGTCACCGCGGGCGTGACCCAGTTGAGGACGAGCTGATCTGACTGAACCGGACGCTTGAGAACCTCGATCTCACGAATGCTTCCCTGAGGATCGGCGGC
This sequence comes from Roseibium sp. RKSG952, assembly GCF_009711355.1. Classification (NCBI taxonomy): domain Bacteria; kingdom Pseudomonadati; phylum Pseudomonadota; class Alphaproteobacteria; order Hyphomicrobiales; family Stappiaceae; genus Roseibium; species Roseibium sp. RKSG952. Next base: position 17,564 of record NZ_SMMF01000863.1, read on the forward strand.
GAAGTAGCGGTATTCGGTCGGACGGGTGCCCAGATAGACGTTCGTCAGGACGGAAATAAGGAGAATAATCACGAGCCCGAAGGTAACCCGCAACAGGAATTCGTATCTTTCCCGGGAAAGCGCGTTGCGAGACAGTTCGTTCGCGAGCGCCGCCGTCTGATGCGGAGATACACCCCTCGACACTCTCAACTTCTTTCCCGCCGGCGGTTTAGCTCCGGCCTTAGCGGCGCTCGAGCGCGCTTTCTCCTTGAACATTTAGAACCTCGAATCCCAGAGTGCCGTCACGTCAAGGATTCGGATATTAGTTTTCCTTGACGCACATTCATTTCTCACCAAGATTCGAACTAAGTCAACGCGCCAGCCGGAGGCATTCGCAAATGGCAGATTCGAGGCGACGGCCATGGACCGATGCCGACACGACAAATTTGATAGATCTTTGGCCACGGATGGGGAGCATCGTTCTAATCGCTCTCCATCTGGAACGTTCGACATCGAGTGTGCAGACGCAAGCGAGCCGCGTGGGTCTTCCGAGACGCAGGGAAGGCAACGAGCGACATCGTCGCAAGTGGAGCGCTGAAGACAACAAGAAGCTCGTAAACGCCCTCGAGAAGCACACCGACGACCAAGGTCGAATCCTCATTATTGAGATCGCCCAATCAATCGGGCGAAGCATCGATGCCGTCGCCGCGAAGATGTCGGACATCTTCGGCTCCGAAGAAGCTTTCTTCGACATGATCCACGTCACCAAGATGCCGGACTACGTCGCTGACAAAGCAGCCGATCCCATCGACCGAAGAAAGATGGCTAGGCAACGCAAGTGTCTAACTTGTCAGAAGAACTTCTGGTCGGAGGGGGCGCACAACAGGATCTGCGGGACCTGCAAGAAAAGCGAAGGCGCATCCGATTGGGACTATTGACCGACACAAACCTCGCTCCGGATCTCACCGCCTCACCTGGTGCGAGTAAATCCGGAAACAAGAAACGAAGATCTAAGCGACAAAAAGGCGGGGTCAAAACCTATCTCGGACACTCAGAACGGTTCGACAGGAAGCGGAAAAGCGGACAAAAAACGACGAATCAACGATCCGACGTTTCGTTTCGGCAGTCCGCGCGGGCGACGCGGTCCAGAACGCCGCTTACCTCCCGATAGAGAGGATCGACGACATCCCAGTCGTTGGCGAAGTGATGATGAAACAGCTTCACGTCCATCGGAATTTCGCTCTTCGGCGTATCCGGTGTGACGGATCGGAAATGCCCCTCTCCCCGGGTGATAACCCAAAGCAACGGATTAAACTCGTCGAACGCCGTCAGTTCGTGCGGATAGCGAATGTCGTCGACGACGACGTCGCGGCCGGCGGAGATCAAGGATTCGATCTTCGCTCTGACGATGTCGACCCACAGGATCTCACTGAAGAAGTTGCGCCACTCGTGACCCAGCTTCTCCATAGCGAAGCGAGCAGACTTGTTCGCAAGCACGTTGAGTTCGACCTCCTTCATATCTCCCTCTACGCAACGTTCGATCATCTCGTCGTCGAGACCGGCATCGCGCAGAAGACTGCGAATCATGTTTTTTAGAGGATCCGCCATCTTCACGCGGACATACCCCTTCGACATCAGGTGCTTGGCGAGCGTGGACTTACCTGACTCCTTGAGGCCGTGGATCATAATAAGGTTCGGCATTGCGCAACTCCGCTATTTCAGAAAACCAGGCCGGACGGGACGAGGCCGCGAGGCCTTGTGAAGCTTGTCGGGAAGGTCGTCTGGCATGGGGATCGGCGTGTTCGGCTTGATCGAAGAACGACGCATCTCCTGAGGCTCCTCCGTCCGGCCGGATGACGGACGACGGGGAGATGGAACACAGGAGGAGCCGTCAAATTCCTCGGACGGCGTGCCGTCGAACTCGTCGATGTCCGGTGAAGGAGTGAACGCACATGCATCCCGGGACGTTCTGACGATGCCGGAATTCGATTCTGGAGCGACCTCGGTCCTTCTGTTGCGAGGTGAGGACGCGGTTGAAGCGATCGCCGCCTCATAAGCCTTTTTGAATAGCTTCGCCCGCCAGGCATTCTTGCCGCGGTCGTTACTATACTTTCCGTTCGGATCACCCTTCGCCGCGTGTTCGCGAGCCAGCTCAACGATCTCATCGGCGATATTCTCGTAAGGACCAGGAACGAGAACCCCCAGAACCTCGATCTTCGCCGCACCCCCGGTTCGAGCCGGGACTGCGGAGCGAAAAGAGTCCCTGGCCTTGGACGGCTCGACGACCTTCCTCTGCACGGAAACGGGAGCCGTTCTTTCAAGCGCTGAAGAGGGAATAGCAATCCCGTTTCCGTCCGAAGCGCCATCGGAACCGGAAGCGGGATCGTTTACCGGAACAGGGGAGTCCGACGGAGCGTCCGCGACGGGGATGGGGGCCGTCTCCGAGACACTTGGGCAAATGCCGTATCGATGGCATAAGGTCTCGAAGAGCAAATCCCCGGACACTCCGATTTCATCCCGGAGCATCGAGCGAATGGATGCCTGACCGCGATCAACCTCGGCCTGGAGCGCACTGATCTGCGCTTGAATCTGAGACATGCGTGTCATGGAATCCTCCGCAATGCGGATGATGTCCGATATCTGTTTCGGTGAATGATCCATGAATTCTTTTTCTTGTATTAACGTCTTCCCCGCCCTGAAGGACGG
>NZ_SMMF01000544.1:0-1716 GCF_009711355.1 Roseibium sp. RKSG952
GCCGCTCGCAATATTCTTACGGCCGGAACGCGGCTAGCGCCAAGTGAACGAGCAAAAGCCTATCAGAAACGCGAATCTCGTCGCGCAGTCTCACGGCCCACGCTTCGCTAAAAATCCACGTCCTTCAGGTCGGGGAAGACGTTAACACGAGAACTTGCAGGACATCGCCGCGGAGAAGAGCTGGCTCGTATTCGCGCATTCTCTTTCTGTCGCAATTCAAAATATGGATTCCACGGCTTCAGAAAGGCCGGCCAAATGGTCGCGCATGTCGCTGCTCAGCGCGGAATACGGACCGAGAGTCGCTCGAACCACATGAAAAAAAGTTTACCGGGAATGGAACGATAGGCCTTGCGAGATCGTATTGGTTACACGGAAGAGCGCGAGGACCAAGGAATGTCGATGAACCTCAACCCATATTGGAACGACTTCTTATGGCGGACCGACCCGGGGTCGCCGATGGAGGTTGTGAGGGCTCTGAATGGACATTTGACATCCGACATAGACGACCCGGCGGCGTTATACGGCGCGGCTCTCGTTTACCTGAGGGACAATGAGGGGGACGAGCGGAACGAGGGGAGAAATCTCCTCTGGGCCGCCGCAAGCCTCGGCTCAAGACGAGCGGCACGCGCCCTCGCGTCCGAAATAGAGGACCATCTTGAAGATCCCGACATAAATCCCCTACGTGGATTCATGGAAGCAATGAAGCGCAGGGCACGGATTTGGATTGGAAAATCTGACGTATATGACCCCTCTGTCGAGGAGGCCCGTGTCGGAAAGATAGTAATGCGCGAAATAGGTGATCCGGATTCGAGGGACGGGCGGGAGATTGCGAACAGATTTTCATCCGCCGTCGGGAAACGCATTCCTTACGCCGGAGAGCTGCCGGAAGAGAACGAGGCCCTCGAGGAGATCAGATCGGTTTGGCCGTGGGCGATGCGGGCCGCGGAAGCCATAGAGAGGCAGATGGGAATGGCTCGTTTGGCACGCGCAGCAGGCGGCGAAGGGGGTGTTAAATTGCGCCCGCTCTTGATTTGCGGACCGCCTTCAGCCGGAAAGACCGGACTTGCTAGGGCCGTGTTTGAACTCCTGAAGGTCCCTTCCCTTCTCGTCCCGTGTTCGGGCGCATCCGACAGCGCCGGTCTGGCCCCGGTATCGAGAGGCTGGTCGAGCCAGAGGCCATCCTCGCCTCTGGTGTTCATGGTCAACAAGAGCGTCTGCAATCCGGGCGTCATTCTGGACGAGATCGACAAGTCTCCCGCCGTCGGATCGCGCAACGGCAGCGTCATGGGTGCCATCATGAACATGCTCGGGGATCCGGATCGATACTATGATTCCTGTCTGATGGCCGAGACGGATGTTTCCGGGGTTTCCTTCATAGCCACGGCGAACGACACGTCGGGACTGCCGGACTTCATTATGGAACGGTTTTCCGTTGTCAGGATGAACCGACCGGGTCCGGAGTACTTTCCCGTAATCTTCAAAAACATGAAAAGGCGGTTCGCGCGGGAGTTAGGCGTCAAGGCGGAGGAACTACCCCTGCTTGACCTTGACGAGATGAACGCGCTGGAAACGTTCTTCGTGAGGAATAGGGCTTCTCTTCGGGCGCTGAAGGAAGGTTATCAGTTCGTGTTGAGCGAGGCGATGAAACGTCTTCCCGAGAGACCGATGATCAACTGAATCGCATCCGCCGTAAGAATTTTGCGGGCGGCGTTCGTA
>NZ_SMMF01000839.1:0-15267 GCF_009711355.1 Roseibium sp. RKSG952
ACGAACCACCGGGCCGAGCGGCTCCTTGGAAATGATCTCCGGCAGGATCACATGGTCTTCCGGATTGGTCAGCTTCAGGCGGTTGGCGTAGAGACCGGAGGCATCGGTGGTATAGACGTCGCAGCGCCCTGCATCGTAAGCGGCCGTCACCTCATCATTTTTCTCAAAGGCAACAACTTCGTAGGGCATGTTGTTCATGCGGAAGAAGTCGGCGACATTCAGTTCGGTCGTGGTGCCGGTTGCCGTGCAGACCGCAGCACCGGCCAGTTCCATGGCCGAACTGATGCCGAGTTCCTTGCGCACCATCATGGCCTGGCCATCATAATACATCACACCCGCAAAGTTGGCGCCCAGGTCCGTATCGCGGGACATGGTCCAGGTTGTCGTCCGCGACAGGAGATCGATTTCTCCGGACTGCAAGGCGGTGAACCGTTCTGCAGACCCGAGCGGACGGAACTTGACCGCTTGCGGATCGTCCAGGACCGCGGCTGCGACCGCACGGCAATAATCCACATCGAGGCCGGACCAGTTGCCTTCATTGTCAGGATTGGAAAAGCCCGGATTGCCCTGGCTGACACCGCAGGACAAATACCCAGCTTCCTTGATTTTTTCCACTGTCGCTGCGTTGGCTGCAGCACCGGTCAGCATGACGGCTCCGGCAAGAAGCGCTGTTTTCAGTGCTTGTTTCATGTGTTTTCCTCCGCGGCATGACCTTCGGGCATTACCGAAAAACCGGATTTGCTATGCCGCGGCGCTAGCGCCCCACATGGTGCCGTTATCAGGCCCCTTGCCAAACATGCAAATGAGGTATCCGATGGCCAGACCGCTGCCCACTCTGAGTTCAGGTACGGATTGAACCGCTTTTTCAAAACGTTATACAATCTCCGACTATCGATAATGCCCGGAAAGCTTCAGCGCGGCAGCTTCTTCAAACAAGTGGAAAAAATGAAAAACACTCATTCCCAGAAAGACAAAAAAGTCGACACTGTTCTGGCGCATGCCGGATGCTCGCCAGAGGCATTTCACGGCTTTGTCAATCCGCCGGTAGTGCATGCCTCGACGGTGCTGTTTCCCGACGTCGAAACCCTGACGACGGGAAATCAGAAATACACCTACGGGCGCCGGGGCAATCCGACAACGGACGCACTTGAACAGGCGATCATCGAGCTGGAAGGCGCAGCCGGTGCCAAGCTGGCCAATTCAGGACTGAACGCCATCGCGATGGCCTGTTTATCAAGCGTCAAGACCGGCGACCATATCCTGATCCCGGACAATGCTTACGGTCCGACCCGCTATTTCGCCGATACGGTTCTGCCGCGCTACAATGTCGAGGTGGAGTATTACGATCCCTCGCTGAACGCAGAGATTGCCAAGCGTTTCAAGCCGAATACATCCGTGGTGTTTGTCGAGGCCCCGGGCTCTTTGACCTTCGAAATGCAGGATATCCCGGTGATCGCCAAGGCCGCACACGGCATTGATGCGACGGTGATCATGGACAACACTTGGGCAAGTCCGCTCTTTTGCCAGCCGATTGCTCTCGGCGTTGATCTCTCGATCCAGGCAGGCACGAAATATATTGTCGGCCATTCCGACGTCATGCTCGGCACCATTGCCGCCAGCGAGCGGGCATGGCAGGCGCTCGATCAGATTCACGGCGCAATGGGCGTTCACGTTGCCCCAGATGACGTGTATCTGGCCCTGCGCGGTTTGCGCACTCTTTCCGTTCGCCTTGAACGGCACATGAAGAACACGCTTGAAGTGCTCGACTGGCTCGGCAAGCGCCCGGAAGTGAAAGCGCTGCGTTATCCCGCGCTCGAAACCGATCCCGGTCACGAAATCTGGAAACGGGATTTTTCCGGGGCCAGCGGATTGTGCGGCTTCGACTTTGCCGACGGGACAACGACGGCGCAGGCAAACGCGTTTTACGACGCGCTTGCATTGTTTGGCCTGGGATACTCCTGGGGCGGTTATGAAAGCCTGGCGATCCCGGTCAGATTGAAGGGGATGCGCACGGTCAACCTGCCTGATTCGGATGCCCATTGCGCACGCCTGCATATCGGCCTTGAAGACCCGGCGGATCTGATTCAGGACCTCGGCCAGGCGCTGGACACGGCCTTCGGCTGAATTGATCAATTGGATCAATATGTTTCATGAATAGTCACTCTTGTGACTTGAGGCCTTCGCACCACATCGAAGACCTCAAGCCACGGAGGGTACTCACATGAACGTCTTGCATATTTCCGCATTTTCAGATGGAGACACCGGCGGCAATCCGGCCGGAGTGGTAATCGGCGACACCCATCCGGCACCAGCCGACATGCAGGCGGCCGCAGCCAAGGTTGGCTATTCCGAAACCGTATTTGCGATGCCAACCGGTGACGGTCGCTGGCGGGTCCGGTACTTTTCGCCGCAATCCGAAGTCCCCTTTTGCGGCCACGCGACCATTGCGCTTGGCGCAGCACTTGCCGGCCAGTTCGGCGAGGGTGTCTATGACCTTGTTTTGAATGACGCCGAGATCACCGTCGAAGGCCGGAAAGACGAGGGCCGGTATCACGCGGCACTCCAGTCACCGGAAACCCGGAGCCGGATTTCACCACCTGATCTGACCGGCAAGGTTCTGGACCTCTTCGGATACGCGAAGTCAGACCTTGACGAGCGCATCCCGCCGGCTGTGATCCATGGCGGGGCCGATCATTTCGTACTTGCACTGAATGCGCGGCAGACCCTTTCAAACATGCGCTACGACATGGAGGCTGGCCGGAAGCTGATGACCGAAAACGGCTGGGTGACCATCCTGCTGGCCCATTGCGAAAACCAGCACCTGTTCCACACGCGCAACCCGTTTGCATCGGGCGGCGTCTACGAGGATCCGGCCACCGGAGCGGCCAGCGCAGCCTTTGCCGGTTATCTGCGGGACATCGATTGGCCCCATGCCGGAGGTATTGAAATCATCCAGGGCTCGGATATGGGCGCACAAAGCCGGATCTCGATCCGCATCCCCGATGCAAAAGGCAGCTCGGTCCGGGTATCAGGCGCCGCACGTCTGATGGAGACAACCTGAACCGCCATAGAGTGGCGTGGACGGGTCAGATTGCCGGATCACGCCGCTTTTCCTTGAAGATCAGCCACAGGTTCCGGAAATAAATCAGGAGGCCGAGCCCCTGGCCTGCAATGAATACGGGATCCTGCCGTTGAATGGCGTAGATCAGAAGCAGTGAGCCGCCACCGACCGAAAAGAACCAGAAAGCAACCGGAACGATGGACCTGCCGACGCGTTCCGAAGCAATCCACTGGATCATGAAACGCATCATGAACATTGCCTGGGCGAAAAAGCCGAGGACGATCCAGAAGTCGAATTGCTGAATAAAGACGGTATACAGCCAGTCGTAGAGAGCGTTCATGTGTAGTCCAGTCAGGTTCCAGGGCCCCCGGCCCTCTTATTCGCTATCGTTTCCAGGCTCAAGTCAAAGAACGAACAGCCGGGATCTTCTTGCGCCTGCGGCGAAGCCACCATACCCCGAAGAGATCAAGTATCCCGACCAGCGCACGGTCGAAAATTCCGTATTTCGACTGACCATGCCGGCGTTGGCGGTCCTGAACATCTATGTGAACGACGCCGTAGCCTTCACGAATGACCAGTGCAGGCAGGAAACGGTGCCAGCTGTCGAAATAGGGAAGCTGAAGAAAAACGTCGCGCCGGAGCGCCTTCAGCCCGCAACCGCTGTCGCGGGTATTGTCTCTCAGAATTGCGCCCCGCAGCTTGTTGGCAAACTTCGACGCGTAGCGCTTGGCGAGACTCGCCTTCCGGCCGACCCTCTGCCCGGCGGCCAGCGCCACTTCCGGCCCCGCTGACAAGAGCGCATCCACCAATTGCGGAATATAGGCCGGGTTGTTCTCGCCATCACCGTCAATGGTCGCCACCACGTCGCCGCGCGCATTCTGGAGGCCGGTCCGCACCGCACAACTTTGCCCGCACGCCACCTCGTGCCGGAACGGCCGCAACCACGCGTGCTCTGCCGCATATGCCTTCAAGACATCGCCCGTTCCATCGCTCGATCCATCGTCGACAACAATTACTTCGAAAGTCCGGCCGTCAAGCGCGTCCTTGATCTCGTCCAGCAAGATCGGCAGATTGTCTTTTTCATCCTTGGCCGGCACGACGACGGTCACCGCAGGGGCGCCATCGGATGCGGCCATGGCATCGCGGTAACTCAGACTCATGGTTTATCCTGTGTGTGTTCGCGGCGCGGCGCCGTATCCGTTTCGCTCATCCTGACAGCGTTCCGGCGGCCGCGCAGGGCATACCAGACAGCCGCTACGCAGGCTTTGGCGGACACTGGCCCCATGATCGGAACCACCGCCCCGCTGTCCGTATACTGGAAACTGATCCTGCGCCGGGCGAGCGCGCGAGCGGTAAAAAACGTGAAGGTAAAGCCGAGCAAGATGCCTGCTATGACGTCACTCGGATAGTGCGCTCCGACCATGATGCGGCTGAAAGCTGCCCAGAAAGCCGCGACGGCAATCAGCCAGCGGTAGCCCGGGAACAGAAGGGCCAGCGCCGTAGCAAGCGCCCCGACCGTCGTGGAATGGCCGGACGGAAAGCTTGCAAAGGACGACTTGAATGCAAAAAGCTCGAAGTGGACCGGGCCAAGCTGCTCGTAGAGCTTCGGACGGGCCCGGCCGAGCGACCATTTGAACAGGATCGCGAGCACTCCGGAACCGGCCACCGAGTAGAAGACAAAACCGGCATAAGTAAACACGGCCCCGACGGTCATGCGCATGCGGAATGTCAGCTCCTGCGCATTCAGGCAAAGCAAGGCGAGGCAGACCACGCCCGTCGACCACAAGATCCAGCCGGACTTGCCGATATCGGTAAAGAAGTTGAAGGTTGCCCAGTACTCTGATGGCAAAGACCGTATCCAGGGAAAACTCGGAATATCGAATACGATGACCGCAATGCCGACCGTAAGGACGAGAACCGCAAGGATATCCTGCGGTCTCTGCCCCGGCTTCAACGGCACCTTCAGCCCGTCAGCCCGGTCACGCCTGTTTGCGAAAATCTGACCGACCCGGCGCATATTGGCGCGCATGCGCCCGCCGACAAGCCGGAACCGGCCTCCGATACCCTGTTGTTTCATTGCGTACACTTATTGTCCGTGAGAAGGCGCTGCTGCCCTGTAAAGCCCGATATCCGTCTCGTCACCACCATTGATGTTGAGGCCCTCTACCCTGCTTACGAGCATAGGCACAACCCCCAAGGACTTTGCAGCCCCAAGAAACGCGTCCTCATTGCGGCTTTCTATGGCAGCAATACGACACCCTTCGCCGGATTTCGCCAAAAACCCGGCGGCGTCTTGAGGCGACACGATCCGGGTAGCGGTTCCTTCCAGGAAGATGAAGCTGGGCTCGTTGAAGCCGCTGGTCACAACGGCAGGCCGGGAACAATCCGGAACATCGTTAATCGCGGCAACCAGCCGCGGACTGATCCAGATGGCCGTCAAGGCCGGACCGGTAAAGCCCCAAACACCGATTGCCACCAGAACAGCCGCACTCATGCTCGGCAACACGGCCTTCATCAGTTCCGCCCGTACAATACGTGCGGCTGCGGCCAGGGCCAGCAGCGCCCCGAACACACTCAGCACCACACCGGGAGGCGACGGCCAGTTGCCGAGGAAAAACGGCCCTGCAAAAGCGGCAATGGCAACACCTACGGCTGGAAGGGCAAGAACAACCGCGGCCACCCAGCGGAGCCAGCGCCGTGTTCCCCCGCCGCCATCCATCAGGGCCGCAGCCACGGGCAATGCCAGCGCGGGCAAAAGCGGCATTGTGTAATGCGGCAGCTTGGTCGCCACCAATTCAAAGACAATCCATGACGGCACGAACCAGGCAAAGCAGAATATCACCAGCGGGCTTTTCTGCTGCGCCCAAATGACGGGCAAACAAGCCAGGAAAAACGCCGGAAGCGGCCAGAAGGTGCCAAACATGGCAGCCAGATGCGTCAAGGGGGGCGCCCCGTGGCTTTCCTGCCCCTGCCCCACCTTGCCAAGCAGGTCCCGGCCGATCGCTTCGGTGAAGAACGCGCCATCCGTCGCGGCCCAAATCGCAACGAACCAGGGCACCACCAGCAGTACAAACCAGATAAAGCCCCATAGCGGAACCGCAGCCCGGAACCATTTGATCCCCCGTTCCATGGCCGCAAGCAGAACAACCGTCAGACCGACGACCATCAATCCGACCGGTCCCTTGATCAATACACTCGCAGCCAATGCGGTCCAGAAGACGAAGCCTAGCCCCCACAAACGCTTGTCCGGCCGCCGAATCCAGATCCGCGCCAGCGCGCCTTGTGCAAGAATGATGGTCAAAAACAGGACAGCATCTGTCTTGGCGAGCCGGGCTTCGACCCCGACAATGATCGCGCAGGCGACAAATATTCCGGCAAGCAACGCTCCTGCTGGCCCCATGAACGCCCTTGCCAGCCAGAAACTTGCAAGAACGGCCATGGTCGCGCCGATCAGGGACGGCAAACGATAGACCCACAAAGGCGCATCCGCACCTTTGCCGCTCAATTCGGCAGCGGCCGCCTGCAGCCAGTAGATCCCGATGGGTTTCTTGTAGCGCGCCTCGTCCTGAAACCGGATGTCGACATAATTGCCGGTTTCGAGCATCTGCTTGGTCGCCTGCGTGAAACGCGGCTCGTCCCGGTCGAGTGGCGGGACTGTCCATTGGCCCGGCACGAACAAGAACAAGGACAACACCAGCAGGAACAATGGCGCTGAAATGTCGTGGCCGAACAGTTTCAACCAGAAGGGTTTACCCGCAGGCTTCGGTGAAACGGTTGACGGGTTGGTGTCCGTGTCTTGCGTCGGGGTCATGGGCGTCCACTTGGTCGATTTCCGCAAAGGCCCGGGCCATGATGGCCGTAATGGAACCTCCGCGTCGCTTCTCCTACATGAGGATTTGGAAAAGGGGAACCGGCGCTTGCGCGGCACAAGCGGATCTCTATCGTATCCGGATTGGTTTAACAGCTGCCCGATGGAGCTGGAGCGGCACATGACATTGATTGCGCATATCTCCGATTTGCACCTGCGCCCGCGCGGCCTGCCATGCTTGCGGGTCAGCGACACAAACATGCTTGCCGAGCGCGCGATCCGGGCTTTGGCCAGCCTGTCTCCGCGCCCCGACGCTCTCGTGATCAGCGGCGACCTGACCGACCGGGACGACCCTCGCGAATATGCCGTCGCCCGCCGCCTTCTCAAACGCCTTCCGATGCCTGTGTACCTCATTCCGGGAAATCACGACAGCAGTGAAGGCATGCGCTCCAACCTCGCGGATTTTCCAGGGATCAGCGACAGCACCGGTGAAAAACTCTGGTATGCGGCCGATATCGGGGACCTGCGGCTGATCGCCCTGGATAGCCACGACCCGGGCAAACCCGGCGGCAGGTTGGGAACCGCCCAACTTTCCTGGCTCGCAAAAGAGCTCGCCTCCAGCACAAAGCCGACTATCGTGGCACTCCACCACCCGCCCGCGGACACCGGCATCGTCCACTTGGATGCCATGGGTCTGGCCGATTCAGAGGCACTGGAAGACGCTCTGCGCGGGCACCCGCAGGTCAAACGCATCCTGTGCGGCCATATTCACCGCTCAATCGTGGCCGAGTTTGCAGGCACGATCATGACGCTTGTCCCCAGCACAGCACATCAGGTTGCCCTTGACCTTGCCCCGGACGCGCCAGCCCTATTCAACTTCGAGCCGGCCGCCTATTACCTCCATCTGCTGACGGGCAAAGGCGACGTGGTCACCCATACCGGCTATGTGGAACCCTTCCCCGGCCCGTTTGATTTTTTCGCGGATGAAGGCGTGACATGGCCCGGCGATTGAGACATGAAGGCCCGCACGATGGACAGACCATTGCATGACAAGCCCTGACGGAGACAGCCTTCCATGACTTCCGCATCGCCGCGCCTGACGGCCATTGCAATTGCATTTTCCATGATGGCGCTGTCAGCCCTGTCGGCATGCAGCGCGCTGCCAGGCGGAAAGGATATAAGCTCCGAAACGGTGATTGCCCGAGCTTCCGTCAATGACACACAAATGCTGTCCATGCTCAATGCCTACCGCCAGAAACACGGCCTCGCACCGCTCAAGCTCGACCCGCGCCTCAACGAGGTGTCGGCAGACATGGCGCATCACATAGCCAAACGCGACAGCATGAAGACCTGGGCCCATAGCGCGTTCGGCCTGTCCCAGCGGCTCGACAAGGCGCGCTATGCAAACTACGCGGGCGCGGAAAATCTGGGGGCCGGATATGCCACGCTGCCGGCGGCGTTCTCCGGCTGGCAAGGCTCGGCAGACCACAACAAGAACCTTTTGAACCCTTATGTCACCCGTGTCGGCATTGCCCGGGTAAACCGGTCCGATGGCAAATGGCGGAATTTCTGGGTGATGACGCTGTCGCGCCCCTACGAAGACGGCCGGCCAGTGATCAGACCGTGATCCATCCGTGATTTCTTAAATCACGCATAGAAAAAGGAGGCGGGATGTCCCGCCTCAAGTCGTTTCCAGAGACCCCAAGAGGGGCGTGGCAATCGCCAGTGAGAACACTGCTCAAAAGTGGAGTGTTATTCTCAGGTATTGTTCTAACGCGGGTCACAGCCCCTGTCAACGGAACTTGACCATCCCTGATGTCCGCCATCAAAACGGAAACGGGGGACGTTGCGCCAGTTGCGCTTCCGACGGTGCTTTGCCGGTGAGGCCAAGGTCAACACACACATCGAACAGGCGTGATTTTCCAAAACGCGGCTGCCATGTGCAAAGCGCGCCCGAGAGAACCTTGACTGTCGGAATCCGAAGGTCGGACCGGGTGAGGTCACAGGCCCACAGATCAATTCCCTTCGCCGCACACGCGTCAATCAGACACTGATAGGAATGGACCTGCCCCAGCTGCACGCCGTCATCTTCCGGCACCCCCCCAATTTTGAGATCGTCAAAAATGCGCGTTTGGCGCGCATATTCAAGCACAGGGCTTGCAGAGTGTTCTGCCTCGTTTCCGTCAATCTTGCGCGCCGACAGGGCGGTCATCAGTTCGGTCTGATACATTTCGCGGACCGCACCAGAGGCCGCCTCCCGAAAATCGCCGGAAGCCGACACGCCAAGTGCGCCCCAATAACCGTCCGGCGCCGCCGAAATTGCACTCACCACATGAACCGGAAGATCCGTCAGAACCCGGAAAATCCGGGTCTGACGATGCCGCTGCTCCAAGTGAAGACAGATTTTTTCAGGCAGGATCTGTGGATAAAAGCGCTTTGGAATTGCTGTTATCCCCAGCCGGTTGTACCAGACGCGGGCAAACGCGTCACGCTCCACCAGCTCATAGACAGCCCGCTCGACAGCGCCTTCACGGGTCCGCCAGACAGCGCTTCCGATCGTTGATGCCAGACCCGGAATCCGCAGTCCCTCACGCGCGCCCTCCCCGAACAAAACAGCAAGGGAAGGCAACTGGCCTTCACGGTTATCCACCAGGTTCCTGACCCTCACACGCCGGGTTGAAAGCGCATTCCAGTGAATGCTCCGGCCGTCCCAAACCGGGTCTAAAACGCGCTGCTTTCCGACAAGCGCGCGCTCCTGATCCGGACTGAACCCGAGGAAAGGTCCGGCCGCCAGATCGGGCAACCCGGCTCGCACCTCACCTATCCGCGCATCACCCCCGTCTTCGCAAAAAAAGCCAAGCCTTTCCGCCAACTCTCCAAGACATCCCAGAGCCGCTTGCGCAGGCGTTTCCGACTGCCCGCCGGCGGCAATTGCAGGCCGGAATTTGCCGGTTCCGGCGCTTGTCCCCGCCCCGCCCGGAGCGATGGCCGTGCAAAAATGCAAGGGCGCCCCCCTGGAAGGGAGTGGGCGCATGTCCGGTTGATACCGGTCGATCAAGGGTGCAAACAACTCAAGATCCTGAAGCGTCACCCCAGGACCGGGCACAATCCCGGTTGACAACCGCATGAGAATCCCGCACCGCACAAGATCGGCAACCGGCTTCTTCGCAAGCATTTCGCTGTCAACCGGATACGGAGCAGACACACCTGATAGTTTAAACCACCTAATTATACAATCAACAATCATCCAGACACCAAAAGACTAAATCAACTATCAGTTGCCAATATCAAGAATTAGTATCAAGATATTGAACACTTTCCTGCATGGTGAGAGAAAAACAGTGCGCATCAACTTCAACCAGTTCTTGATGCCAACATCTTCTTGAGCCTCGAAATCTTTTTCAAAAAAGAACAGCGGCCAGATATCGCAGGACTTTCACTTAATTCAGGAGAGAGCAACATGACACAGCATACATTTTCCAGCAACAAGATGGAACTGGGCGCGAAACTTGGCGCCATCCTGCAAGACCCGCAAAAACGCGCCGAACTTGTTGAGAGCCCGAAAACCACCCTTGCGCGCATCGGCGCCAATTCCGACCTTACCATTCTCGCCGACACCGCAGACACGGTTCACATCCTGATCCCTGCAGAGGTTGATGCTGCCCGGGTCGCCGCCGAAGACGAAGCCTATTTCGAAGAACTCGGGCGGCAGGCGCTAGGCGTTTGCATGTATGACGATATCCCCGAATAACCCTAATAGCCTAGGGGGCTAGTAGGCAACCAGCCCCCACACTTCAATTGCTAGGAACGTTCTATGGCTCGGTTTCCCTTCTTTAAAAACAATGTAAGAGCTCTCGGAAAAATACTCGCCCAAGCATCAATTGACGATGTTTTTGCCGAGCATTTCGCTTCCAGCCCCAATAAAATATTGAAAGATGCGGGACTTCCAGAACAAACAACAAGCCTATTCAATATAGTTATTGCAAAAAATGATTTAGCGAAAAGAAAGGTTATCTTGCCGTACAAATTGAATACTAAAAAATTGTCTGAACTAGATCACGAATACACAACAAGAGTAGGGGAAATTCTGACAACAAACTAAAATCATGAAACTCTGCTCTTTATAAAATCGGTACCTTTAAGAAAATTCACCCTTGTACCGGGATCTTTAAAGAGTTCCGCCCGACTCTCAACTGCCTGCAATTCATGCACGACACCATGGATATCAATCTGCCTGGTAATTGCCGTGCCCTCTTTCACCATTTCTACAGCATGCTCAGCTTCACTGATCCGTCCGGCACAGATTAATGCGGCAACTCGTGTCGTTAGTCCAAAAACACTTGAAATTGGCGCTTTCTGAAGAAAATCTGCCGCATCATCAAATTCCGAAGCCGAAAAATAAACATTTGCAAGATATTCATAAAATACTCTCGGAACAGCCTGAAGCAAGTTGTAGGCTTTTCGAGCATAAGACTTGGCCAACTCGATTTCCCCCAAGAACCCTAATCCTTCCGCCACTGACAGGATATTGCTAGCGTCCAACGGTCCCAAATGAGCCGCCCTCTTAAAAGAACGCAGTGCATCATCAGGCTCCGATGCGGTCATAAGAGCCCAAGCGTGAATGCGCTGATTGATTGTTTGCCAAGGATCAAGCGCGACTGCTCGCTCAGCATTTAATACTATTTCTTCCGGCCTCGGGAGAGCTAAAACATCGTAAGGGTAATAAATCACCTGCTTCAACTGTATTGAAGCCTTTCCAGCATAAGCCATCGAGAATGAATTCTGAGTTTTCTGTATCTCCTCTAAAATTTTAAGTGCCTTTTGATCCGAAGCTGAGGAAAATTCCCAGAGCAGCGCCTCAGCCTGGCACCATTTCGCAAAAGGCGTTTGCGCTCCGGGCTTCAGGAGCCGGGAGATCACAAGATTGCGCACACGTGTAACCGTCTGAACAGCAGCCTCCCGGGCTCCGCCTTCGCCGCGCACAAGGTCAAAGTCGACAATATCGTTAAACAGGATCTGGCCGGTGGCCCGGTTCTCGAACTGAATATAGACCGTGTTTTTTGCATCGTCCCGCCGGCACCTCAGCAGGAAACTGCCCAACTCGTCATGCTCGACACGGGAAACCTGATAACCGTCCTGATCATCGAAATATTCCGCCTGATAGAGATCGAAAGCGCGGAATGAAGATAACCCGGCTGTTATTTCGTCACTCAGAACCCTGCTCTCCCGGGAACCGCGCCCGCTAGCCGCAAGCGTATGGATTGAGATCTTCGGAAGCCGGATCGCTTCGGAATCGTCTATCCAGATGGCGTCCGGCTTTTCCGGCGAGGCCCGAAGACCATGCGCCACAGTTTCCTCACCGCCACCGTCAAGCAGGGACCGGGTTTCCGGGTCCGGCTCGGCGTCCAGCATGGTCCGCATTTCGTGCTCGCAGACCTTGTATTGACGCGCCGCACGTTCCTTCTGGCCTTGTGCCACATGAAGGCGGATCAGGATCTGATGCGCTTCCTCAAGCGCCGGATCGACATGCAGCAGGAATTTGCAAGCCGCCTCGATCCGGCCCGCGGCCTTCGGCAGCCGCGCCAGATCCAGCTGTTTCAACACGTCCGCGGCGATCCGGGACTGAATTCGCTCCCGCTCGACCAGCAGCCAGCCGTCAAACTGGGGATCTATCCCCTCAAAGCCGCCGAGAAACGGCCCCCGCCACAATTCGGTCGCGGCTTCGAAATCCTCCGCCGAACCGCGCTCCACGAGGCGCTCGATCATCGGCAGGTCCCAGGCCAGCTGCGCCGTACTGATTGTCAACGTGCCCGCCCGGGTCCGGATCACATCGGGCCCGGCCGCCTCCAACGCGACCCGGATCTGACGCAATGCCTGCCGCAAGGACTGGACCGCCTTGCCACGCTCCGCATCGCTCCAGAACAGGTCCGCAAGCTCGTCGCGCTGGACCGTGTGACCTTGCGCCCGCAAGACAAACGCCAGAATAGCAAAAGCCTTACGCGTTTTTACAATGATTTGAGTACCATGAGAATCAAAAACCTGCGGCACACCCAAAGTCCGAACGGTAAGCGGGTGCTTCGATGAAACCTCTGATTCTTTGGGAACTTCCAGTATGTCTGTGGTCATGCTCACCCAATAAACCGGCGTGTCTCCGGAACAGTCCGGGAAATCATATCACGGTTGTGTCACGGCACAACCTCAAGCTTGCTCCACTGCCCCACATGTTGCGGGGTTTGAGTAACAGGATGGTGGGTAAACGGATGTCGAAGGCAATCAAGAGAGATATCGAAGACGCTTTGTCGGACGAGCTGGAGCGCGACTCCCTGAAGCGCATGATCTATTTCACCAAGCGAGAGGCGGAAAAGGACGGCAGGGCATTTTGCGCCTATTTTCTGCAGATGGCTCTAAGCTGCCTTGATGAAGAGACAGACGAGATGAACGAGATCGTACGGGCCAAGATCACCCGGATCCCCGTTCAGGCCGACAGCAAAACCACGCCGGCCGCTTAGGGCGATACGCGCTGGCATCCGCCAGCTGCCGGGGGGCATTTCGTTTCGCCAGAATTCACAAGCACCTGGGGCTCAATGTCCGCGTATGGACTTTGAGCCCTTCTTGTTTCCGCTCAGGACGCACACGGGAGCCCGCCAGCTCGCGGGAAAACCGGCTGCGGCCGCCGGTCTCCATAACGGGCTTTGACCCATAGCAGCTTTCGGTGCCGACAACGGCAGCCGAAAAGCCGGCACCAAACAAAAAGATTGAAAAAATGGCGCCCCCGTCAGGGCTGAAAGGGCAATTTGTTTTGCTTGCCCATCCCCCGCTGCACCCCGGCGCAAGTGCCTATTTGCGCCATTGACAATCAAAGGGAATTGTACGCGTCCGCCGCTCCCTAAAACCGCACAACATTGTCCGGCAGATCCGGCAGCATAAAGGGCGCTGTCTGCACGGCCCGGGCCTTCCGGCAGATCATGTATCTTGCACCCAGATGCGCGCTGCACAGCACGTCGACCACCATCCGCGCCAGCTCAAGCCGGGTGCCCGTTGAGATCATATCAGCCGGGCCTGATCCGGCCGCGCCCCACACCTCGACCGAGAAGATATCATCTGCTGATATTTAACAATAATTCGCGACATATCCATTTGATAAAATTCATATTCGGTCTTTTTATCAAACATAAAATATGTTTGTTTTCTATTTTTTTGAAGTCTATTTTGTATGTAGTTCTAACTATAATCTAGCGCCCCATGGTTAGTATGCCAGTCAATAACTCGCGCAATAACGAGAATGATGCCAGGACATACGACCTGATCCGTTCAGTATTTGATACATCTCTTATTGAAACCGCCGGACAGTATGAGGTGTGGAGAGAGAGCATCTCGTGTATTTTCGACACAGAGGCCCAAAGGGAACCCATCAAAAACGGTTTTCCGGCGCGGATCGAGGCAACGCGGTTCAATACGCTTTTATTTTCAAAAACCATTTGCCCTGCGCAGAAATGGACCCGCACTCCGCTAAGAATTGCCGCAGATGGAATGGATCACCTTATGATCCAGCTTTACAAACGCGGTGAACACACTTGGCAAAAAAATGATAACGATATCGATCTCCCGAAAGGCGGATTACTTGTGTTCGACCTTTCTCAGGAAACAAGGGCGTTTACAACAGACTCCGAGAACTTATCCGTAATTATTCCTAAGTCTCTTTTTGCTGATCGCATCAATTTATCGCTCAATTACCACATGAAGATACTCTATCCAAACAATGCAATTAATTCATTATTGTATAATCATTTGCTGGATATTGACCGAATTTCCCAAATCATTACACCTTCCGAAGCTTGCCATATTGCACCTTCTACAGTAGGCCTCTTGGCATCCTGCTTGAATATGGGCGTTGAATTTGACGACCCAGCTCAAAAACCTGCAATCGATTCCGCCGTATTTCGAAGAATAACCAGTTTTATTGATGTTAATCTATGCAATATGAAACTTAACGCTAAATATATTTCCGAAAATATCGGAGTATCGAGATCAGGACTCTACAGGATATTCAATCGCTTTGGCGGGGTTGAAAACTATATAAAAAAAAGGAGGTTAGATGACTCATTTCGGGTACTATCTGATCCTTCGCAGAATCGGCGTAAAATTCTGGATGTTGCATTTGACGCTGGGTACAATACGCATTCCTCTTTCTGCAAGGCATTTAAGAATCAGTTCAACATATCACCACAAGAGCTTCGAAAGAATAATTTTGCCAAAGAAAGAGGCTACGCGATCGATATTGCGGTAGACCGAACTTACGAACGGTGGCTTCACAGCATGAATTGATAAAAAGCCTGCTCTATGAAGATCTGCCCCCATTTCTGCACAACCGGTAGTGTCAAAGATCTTTCGCACTTTT
>NZ_SMMF01000374.1:0-752 GCF_009711355.1 Roseibium sp. RKSG952
GGGTTCCGGAGTTCACCGACCGCCGGATCTATAAGCGCCGCAAATCGAACCGTCCGGTGCTGACCCCGCGCCGTCCGGGCGAGGCCAGGGTGACCGGACGGAGGTACCAGAAGCCTGATCCGATGGTTCCGCGGATTATGCCGCCAAGGCCCGTTTCTCAGCTGCCTACCGCTATCGCGGCTGAGTGATTATCAGACGGAAAGGGCAGGCGCTTCGTCTTCCATATCGAGGGACTCCTCGACCGCTTCTGGATTTCGGGCAATTGTCCAAAGTAAGGTCTTTGCTGCGGCATCAGGAGATGAACGGCCCTGCTCCCAGTTCCTGAGCGTACCCAAATCTAGACCATATCTTACAGAGAATGCCTCCTGTGAGAGCTTCGTGCGTTCGCGTACCGCTCGAACATTGATCGGCCTGGGTGAATGCACTTTCGCATTCACACCAACTTCAGACAGCTCATTTTTTAGGGTTTTGATATCCTCGACGCACGGTACAGTCACGAACGTTTTTCCGCAGTCGACCATTTCAGTAAGCACTGCGTGTGCCGTCCTCAATGGCAGATGTCTCTTTACAAGAACTCTAGCGGCCTCAGGGATATTTGCGCCCCGAAGAAAGCCCAGGCTCAGTTGGACGGGAGAGCCTGACGACACTTGGGCGACGTCCCGGGTTCGCACCCGTTGTCCGAATTGCTCCATGAACTTCGATGTAGTCGACATCTAGCTTCTCCGCGTTAACGTCTTCCCCGCCCTGAAGGA
>NZ_SMMF01000577.1:0-2057 GCF_009711355.1 Roseibium sp. RKSG952
GGCTTCATGCCCGCAGGATTTGCAGTGAAATAGCGCTTGGCTTTCGCGGCTCTGCTTGTCGTTTGTGCCGCATACGGCGCAGGTTTGTTAGAAAATATGTCGAAGAGCAACGGAGTAAATCTTGATACCTCGCTTCGCGAGCTGCGCTTTTGACCCCTCCCTAAAGAAAGGGGTTTGCCGCGTTTGTGGATCATCGTGTTCGGCGAGGTTAGGGACTAGGAGACGGCGCGAAACGACATTAAGGCGGCAGGTGCCGGCCACCTCGTCTTGGCGACGCTTAACATGGGATCCATCGAAAGGCTCCGTGCACCGCCTGCGGGATCTGGATATCGAGCCAGAATGCGAGTACTCCACTGGACCCAAGGACGTTGATTGTGTCATCTTGAATAGGGATTCGGACGTGAAGTTCTCCATGAAGACGATAGGAAGGATGCCGTCGACAAGATGCGGGCGGGAATCACTGACCTGCGGGAACTTGACTAGGCATTCGGCGCGGGCGTGTCTCGCTCTCTGGAAGAGGAATAATCTATGTACCAGACAATTATGGTCGTTCTGGCCATTCTTCTCGCTGGACTTCTCGCCGTCGGCGGCATCAACTACATCAACCAAGACACTGCTCTGCGCATCGAGGTGAGCAAAACCCTGGAGGCTCACGCCGATCTCCTTGTTGGAACAGTCTCTATCTACAAGTCAACTAACAACGGGTTCTTTCCGAATTCCATTAAACGGATTAACACCCTCTTGCCAGACGGAAACATTCCAGCTCTACCTAAATCTATGAGTGATTTCTCCTGGACGACGGTAAAGACCGGCGGCACCAGGGGTATCTGCATCTCCGGATACAACAGCGAGGGGCTGGATTCAGATGTCGCAGCTGGGGTGACGACATTCGCCAAGATGCGTGCGTTGGATCTTCCCGGGTCCGTTCTCTATTCCGATGCCTGCGGTCAGGTAGGCTTTTCCACTTCGGAACCGGACCTGATGGAGCCGGAAAATCTCACAAACACCACGTCGATGGCCGTCGTCATTAAGGATCAGTGACTGCCCCATCCATTATGGCGGGGAGCAGTCACTGGGAGCCAGTACCATTTTCAAGGCGGTTTTCCGGAATTAGGTACCAACTACCACCAAGGTTCAAACATGGGATACTGACATCCCGGTCGCTCTGCGGTTACTGGCAGGGGAACAGGCCGGATGACCGGAATCTGGATGGTCTACCGTCCTAATCAAAGACTGAAACTATTTTCCTCTTCAGCTCGCTGTGCCAAGTAATCTTCAAACACATCATTTGAGTTTTGATTTGAGATGTATCTAAGAGCGAGAGATACAAAAGTGCTGTCGTTCCAGCCTGCTGCAGCGATGATAGCGTCAGCGCTGAGATCGGTGGTATCGACACCTTCTTCTGTCCCTATTTCAGCCAAGAAATCTCGGAAGCATGCATTATCCTGCTGATTGTCGATGTATGCCTCGAGAACGATGCGTTCACTGAATGTGTTCCAGCCTTGTTGTGAGCTAATATCTTCAAAAATTGCTTCGACGGTCATGAGACTTTCCTTGGTTCAATAACTTGGAACCAATATGCTTAAAGTTTACGCAACCAGCAAATGGTCATTGTTTAACTGGCGATTTCCCAGATCTTACGGTGAACTTTTTCGGGCCGGGTGCCGCGAACACGACCGTGCGCCTCCAGGCTGGGTTGACTCCTCGAGACGATGTCGGTCAGCATCCGCTACTTCGGATCTCCACTCGGAATGTCGAAGCGCTCTGCGAAGGCTTGAGTGCATGCCGCGCATGTCGCGGGACCCAATACCCTCAATACGTCGAGGACAACCTGACGGCGGTTTGTTTTGCCGAGAACCGCGTTCAATTCCGTCGCCAACTTGCTTTTGTTGGCATTCCTGCGGCTGCGCTTTCCTAAATCGGGGCGCCATTCGGGATCGTAAATGAGGATCACCCTGTCCAAGGCTGTGATGGCTTCTTGGGTCTCTTTAAACTCGGCAAACAGTTTCTCTGCCCGGGCAGTCAGTTCCGCCCGCTTGTCCTTCAATTCACTCGAT
>NZ_SMMF01000115.1:0-267 GCF_009711355.1 Roseibium sp. RKSG952
TGTATGCTGCCAGTAACGCCATAGCTATTAATAACCTTGAGAACATTACATCCTCCTGCTTATTTCAGGGTTGTAATGTTAAGGAATATTCAAGCGGCCACAATAGATACGCTGACGTTTGATTGCACTCGACACGTGAAATTGAACGCCTGGCTCTCCAATCGGGGTTCACCAACCGTGGAAATGATCGGCGTGAGGCGTCTCTGACTTTGACTTTATCCGGCCGTTACCGGACAGGGAGCCGGACTTGACCCTCACGCCAAGATT
>NZ_SMMF01000721.1:0-5614 GCF_009711355.1 Roseibium sp. RKSG952
GAATGGTCCGAGATTGTGGGGGCAGGTCATATCAACCAAATTGTGCAACAACACCCAAACCACGTAGGCGATCACTTCACGGGGAAAACGAAACCCTTTCAGGCGGGCAAAAGAATTCGGGATCTTCATCCCATGCCGTGTACTCAAAAACAAACGGACGAACAATTTAGCAATGACTAAAATTTATATGTAAAACGTATGTTTCCACCGGCCGATGAAGTATTTTCAGATACTATTGCGCTACTGGAAATAGACAATTGGCCAGCATTCTTGACGTCAATATCCAGTCCGGCTTTCAACTGTCCGTAGTATCGATCAGTCCCCATATCGTAATAAAATTCCGGACTAGCTTCACCAAAGCTGGTATACTTCCCAGAAATTCGAACATTAGGGTTGTTTACAATGGCCGTCATGCCTGCCTGCAAAAAAAATAGAGTCGGGTTGTCTTTTAGCTTAAAAATCCGGCCAATTTCCATTGCAGGTCGAAAAGCAAAGTATTGTTCGGATATGTCGTCAACATCCCACCCGAAATCGTCGGCATCTGTTTCGGTAAAGGCGTTTTGCCAGACTTGAATTGCTGACCCAGCTAGCGACGGCTTCGCATATAGCGAATGGCCTTTGAAAAATGAAGACAGCCGCAATTCGCCACCGACAAAACCGCCGGATGGGTTGCTTCTGGCGGTTTGGAAGCCACCAGAATTCATATAGGTGCGATTATAGTTATATCCGAAAATACCACTGGCCAAAGTGCCTGAAATAGTTCCCATATTTAGCTCTCTTTTTAGGGAACTTCCTATTTGAATCCGATAGCCGTCTTGATTGTAATTCTCACCATTGGTTTTATACATATCAACACCTCCTGCAATTCCAACGAACATCCTATCGCCGACCGTTCGTTGATTGCCGCCGAAGACGCTCAACCGAGACTCGTCAAAACCAGGATTGTCCGATGTAGAAGCTTGGTGAGAATTGTAAGCTGCGTAGGAAAACCAATGGCAGTTTTTTTCTCCTATGTAGGTGGCGATTGAAGTTGAGCTAATGTTTTGACAGCTGTGAAGTAAATCATGAAAGTTGAAAGCGGCCGAACGTGATGTCTGAATTGCCAGACCGGCCTCGTCAGGGGCATTTTGGCGGTAAACTTTTTCCAGATTTTGTGAAGAATCCAAATTTAACATAAAGGTCGTGAATTCAGACTGAGCCACCCATTCAGGTGACCCGGGCATAAAATTTTCACGCACATAATGTATCTGACGATCAAGACCGCGAGCATAGTCGTTTGCTATTCCGTCTTCGACACCGCGTTCCAGATTGATCGCATAGCTTAAATCCAATTCAGTTCCATCAACAACTTCCAAAATATATTCGATCGCCGCCGCGTCATTAATATCCATTGCCGCTTCTATTGTATTTGAGGCAGACATGATCGTAATCGTTCCACTATCTCCAGTTGTTACTAAATTGTCACCAACCACTCGTGCATCAAGTACTCCATTTATATTCGCGCTACCAACCAACGATATGAAATCGGATCGTGTGTCATCTGGCGATGTTCCAAATTCAATATCCAAAGCCCAGTTACCCTGTTCGCTGTGAGGTTGTTCTAGCAGGTTCGTGACTATTTTTGATGTATTTATTGCTCCGGCAGGACCGACAGACATGGTTCCAGCGTTTAATATGCGGGTATTCGTATTCACCCCAAGATCCACAACTAAACCCAGTTCCAAAATCCCCAGATTTTTAATTTGATTTCCGGAACTTCCATCAAATAGAATAGAACCGGAAAGCAATCCTTCAGTCCCAATAATTATACTATTTTTTGCGTTCTCACCATAAATTACATAATTATTTAATTTATTAAACTCATTTTTTTTTACTATACCATTTATATATACAAAATTTTCATCGTCACCACCGAGATGTATCGTATTCCCACCATCGTTAGAATGTAAAATAGCTCCGCCCTTCTCAACAATAACTTCGGTGGAACCGTGTGCCACAGAACCACCAAAATTAGACATTATTGCATGCGAATCTTGTCCACTAACTGATAAGAAATCGGCTATTCTTATATTTGAATTGCCTCCTTTGCCATTTAAACCATTGATGCAATTATTATCATTTTCACCTAGACCGCAAATCCCGCCGATACCGCCGTCAGAGTTGACCTGAATTCCTACTGCTCCCTCACCCGCAACACTTACTGCGCTGCTTAAACTAACTAGTATGTCCCCTCCATTCCCACCGTCGCCACTAAATGTCCCCACTGCGTAATAACTAGTGTTTATTCCAGTACTATTTATAGTACTTGATGCAATCCCGCCATCACCACCTACAGATTTTACGTAGACTGCAGATGCGTTTTCGCCACTAACACTAATATCACCAGTAATTTCAATTGATACATTGCCAGCATCACCTCCGTTACCAGCCTGAACACTGATATTGGCGTTATCGTAATATTCTTCGATAGAAGCACTACCAGCTGCTTCTCCACCTACGCCACCCACAGTTGCTGAATAAATAGCGACAGCCTGGTCTCCGATGGAAGTGATCGTACCACTAGAAGTAATTGATACACTTGCACTGTCGCCACCTACGCCACCTGCTCCAATCACCGAAAACTTGGGCTCATTAGACGAAGTTGTGACTACGTTCAAACTGGCAGATCCAGGGCCACCAGACATGCCTATCGAATCGGCAAACAGCCCTCGTGCTTGCTGCCCTTCCACAGAAATGTCCCCAGTGTTATATATAAATACTTCGCCACCAGCCCCACCTTGTCCGCCAGCCCCTCCGATCACAAACTGGAAGGGTTGAGTGGAGGCATCACTGAAAGTAAGATCGCCGCTACCAGATGCGCCAGCAGCACCGGTTGAGCGGGCAAGTATTCCATAGACTGAATCACCTTTGGCTCTTATCGAACCAAGATTTGAAAATAATACTGTCGCGCCATCTCCTCCATTTCCTCCATCTCCACCAAATTTTCCGTTCCCTATTATATTCGAACTGCCGTTTTCGAAGTTCCTTAACTGATCAACATCAACAAACAGAGAAGCTGATCCTCCACCAGCCGCTCCTGATCCTCCTGTGGATTCAACAAATCCAGCTATCGCTCCAGTACCCTCCACTAAAATTGTTCCGTGATTGAAAACTGTTACTTCACTTGCACCGGCGCCAGAACCACCGCTACCTCCTACAAAAGTGTTACCTGATAAAATACGGCTACTTTTATTTGGTGTATCGGTCATTTTGACTTCAAGTGACAACGCTCCACCACCGAGCGACCCTCGGCCACCTTCCGAAATTGCGTTAATTGCAAAAGCGTCGACTCCACTTGCGCTAAGAACGCCGGAATTAACCAAGTATACTTCTGAACCCGACCCTCCACTTCCACCGTCACCGCCAATTAATACTTCATCAGTTAGTATAGATATTTGTCCGTTAGCAAACCCAGTTAGATCGATATCAATAGAAGCTGCGCCCCCACCTAAATCTCCACGCCCACCGGCAGACACCGCTTTAAGCCCCGAAGCTTCGTCCCCAGAAACGGAGATCTCTGAAAAGTTTGTAAAACGGATGGTAGCTGCATGTCCTCCTTGGCTTCCCTTACCACCGACGATAGTGTTATCGACGAGAGTAGAAAATTTTCTGTCCGCAGATCCGCTCATGTCGATATCTACTGTCATAGCCCCCCCCCCAAGGGCGCCGTTTCCACCGGTTGATTGAAGATCTACACCGGTAGCTGATGATCCATTTGCTATTACGATGTCACTATTTTTAACATAGATATGACCGGCTTGTTCTCCATCTCCTCCGTTACCTCCAATTTCAATTGGTCCAGTTAACGCTGAAACGGCGGCATCGTTGCTAACTGAAGCGTTGAATTCTATAGTTGCACTGCCGCCACCGTTTCCTCCAATACCACCAGAGGATTTGGCAGAAATTCCCGTCGCATTATACCCAGATGTTGAAGTTTTAGCATAATTTTCGACTTCGATAGATTCAGCAGAACCACCAACTCCTCCGTATCCGCCCACTTCGAAAGAACTATCTAAAGTAACAAAATTGTTGCCTGCAATATTGAGGTCATCAAAAATAAGGGTAACGGAACCTCCGCCGAGCGCACCATCACCAGCTTTGGAATATGCATACAACCCATCAGATTCGGTCCCACTCACCGATAAGGAAGCGAAATTTTTAACTGCAATAGCCCCGCTATTCCCGCCATTTCCCCCATTCCCACCAACAGTATAGCCCGTGCCGGAGGTTGGTGGCACTGTTCCCACAAGCGAGCCACCAGCTAATCCCCCATCTCCTCCTCTCGTAACAGAGTATATTGCTTGCGAGTTTTCGCCGTTGACAATTATCTCCCCTTGCACATGCGTTGATATGTCACCACCAGAATTACCATGACCTCCGATAGTTACATTGCCATAACTTCCAGATTCAGCGGCTGCCATATGCTCTTCACGGCCCGGAGTTCCCCGATTCGAACCGTTGATCGAGTAAACAAACGCCCCGCCGCTTACACCTCCCTTTCCGCCCTGACTTACCGTCTGTATCCCAGGTGTTTTTTCAGCGATGGTTTTGATCGACAAAGAATTTAGTTCTAAGTAAATGTCGCCTGCTTCCCCCCCCTGGCCACCGTTTCCGTTAGTATCCCCGATTGAAAGACCCCCGTCGCCTCCAATACCTCCATCTCCCCCCAAGCTTACAACATTAACGGGATAGTCAGAATTTTGTTGTGAAGATATCGACAATGTGCCTTTCGTACCTCCAGTTTTGGTATTCCTGATTGAAATGCCCACCCCGTCTCCGCCACTACCACCATTCCCCCCAGAACCAGCGTTTAGACCATCTCCAGCACCTCCTCCTTCTTGAATAATTTGGATACCGATACCACCGAAAATATTTAAATTAGTTTCATCAGAGTAATTTAACCTAATTACTTCTGCATCACCGCCATCACCGCCATCCACACTTCCTGCACTTCCGGAAGCGCCCAATCCACCTTTATTTTTAATAATTATTCCTGCACCAGACGAATTTATTATTGTTCTTTCAAATGTAGTTAATATACCTCCCGCTGTACCACCATCTTTGTTGTCATTATTAGTATTCAATAAAATATTATCACCTACGCTCGAATTTACCGTAATCGCTGCTTCTGATGCATCAATACCAAAATCTGTTGCATGATATTTTATAGTTAATGCATTAGAGTTGACGTTTGATAGAATTGAAATATCGGACAGTTCGACAGTTACAGACCCCGTGAGTGTGTTTTTCTGATCTGCAATAATTATTTCGGATACCAATCCATCAGTATAAGAGATAGGTTTTTCTATTACACCAAAACATTTAGCGACTGAATCAGAAACAATACAGCTTGCTCTTAAAGAGCTACCACTATAAAAAAATGCTGCAGCGATAGACAGAAATGCTAGCATTTTAGGATATCGCTCGATCATTTATCGCTATCCTCCAAGTTCTATCCTCAGAATTATGGTATCCAAATTAAATGGTCCTCAAAAATGACATCAGAATTCTACTAAATTTTCAGGCAACGACAAATTGGTAATTTTGACCTGCCCCCGATAAATCGGACCATTCA
>NZ_SMMF01000667.1:0-3633 GCF_009711355.1 Roseibium sp. RKSG952
AGGTTTGTCAGGCAATATGTTGAAGAATCATCGCCTCGAGCGCATTGACGACGTTTGACATGATCTCCGGAGCCTCCTCTTGCTTGAGCTGCTCGGTAACAGGGAAGGTCTTCCCGTCGATGATGATCGAAACGCGCCCCTCGAGGGATCCTAAAAAGCTTCGACGGCTTTCGGGAACTAGGAACGCGACTTCAACGTTCTTCGCGCGCTGGGCGAGCATACAGGCCAGATACCACTCGTATCCCTCGTTCCGATACTTTCCCGGTATAGGGGAATGCTCTTCGAGTATTTCCTGAAACATCCGGAATCGGTCGCAAATGCCGTTGTTCCGTCCGCCGTACATCAGTGCCGTCGCCGAGGCGAGACTCATGGCATCGACCAACATTGGGATGTCAGAGATCTCGAATTCAAGAGTTAACTTACCGTTATTTGGCATTCAATACCCTCGAACGTTGATTGAAACCGGTGCGTAGTTTGTTCGCGCATGAATCCTTTTAATCCGAGGTACGGATTTTTTCAAGCGGCGCACGACCTGTCGACTTTGGATCTTCAGTATGCTGGTCGAGGAAGTTGAATTTCTCTTGAAGACCGTCACGCACCGCACACACTACCTCGGAACCGGTCGCCTTTGTTTGGCGAATAGGTGCGTCATCGAAAAAAGGCCCCACACCAAAGAGCAGCCCTTAACCTAAAACCTAAATGTGGGCGTAAAGTGTGACAGCTCCCCGTCCTTCAGGGCGGGGAAGATGTCAACATTCATCCCGCTAGTTTCAAGCGCCTACATTTAGGTTAAGAGCCGGCACCAAACAGGGCGTTATTTTTTATCCGCAAATTCAGTCATTTAAACTTCGAAACTCTAATGCCTGAGTCCGAACTTCAGGTGTGACACCCTTTACCTTGCAGAGCGGTACTTCCGAAGCAGATCCGATGGAACCTTCAATACCGATTTCCCAAACTACCCGTTAGCCATGTTCGGTCGGATGCCAGAATCCGTCCTCACCTCGGCACGCACGTCCTTTCATGCGCTCGTTGCGGCCATCCACGACGATCTCCGAAACGTAATCCCGACAAAGACGGACCTCGGGAACGCCGTTCTGATGATACTTCCTAGAGACGTCCTCCTTGCCGACGTTGATCGTCCCCCGGCTTCTTCCGTTCGCAGCGCTCCAGCTCGTGGTTCGACCGTCGTACATGGCATCCTGCCAGGCGGCATCGTGCCGGGCGCGGGCATCGTCGTCCAGGGACTTGCCGATGTAGGATCCGGCGAACCCGCCGAGGATTGCGCCACCTGCGATGGCAGCCGCCTTGCCGCTGCCCTCGCCGAAGGCGCTGCCGATAGCCGCACCCGCGACAACGCCCGTCACGGCCCCGAGGGTCTCCCTGCTGGGTCCCCCGTCGCTGACGCATCCCGCCAGAACCGAAGCCATCAAGATCGCCGCCGTCGCACGAATGAACATGAGGATACCTGCCTTCCTTATTGAATTCCATCCATAATGCCGCGAAACAACCTGAATGCCAAATGAACGACATCGAATCCTTGATCAATGCACGCTCCGCCGCTTAATTGAATTAAGGAGAACAGCATGAAGAACTGGATCATCAAGGATATCGAGGGCAACGAACTCCATTCGGGAGAGGCCTCGACGAAGCGCGAGCTCATCGTCAGACTCGTTAATGCCGGCGTTTCGATGGCAGGTGCGGACCTGTCCGGACAGAGGCTATGGCATTGCGACCTGTCCGGCGGAGACTTTCGAGGCGCTAACCTTTCCGGAGCCGACCTGCGGGGAACGATCGCCGAGAAAGCGAATTTCTCGGGCGCGATCATGCGCGGCGTGAAGGCGAGCGGTTTCAAGTCGACCCGTTCGGATTTCTCCAACGCCGATCTTTCCAGACTCAATTCAGAACGCTCCAATCGCAGGACCTCCATGGAGGGAGCGATCCTGAGCTACTCGCGTTTCAACGGGGCGACGCTCAACGGAGCCGATTTTTCCGACGCCGCCATGTCCGCCGCGTCCTTCGTCGGCGCAAACATGCGGTCTGCAAGATTTCGCGACGCGAATCTCAAGAACGCAGACTGGACCGGAGCGACCGTCATCAGTTGCGACTTCCATGAGGCCAACCTCACGCCGACCTACAAGATCGCGGAAAATCACCTGCCGGACCGAACGCGTCTGGCGGTGGTCTCCGGCAACAACTTGAAGAAAACCAAGATCGGGCCGGGCAATATGCCGTTCCGGATCGATCGCATGACCGGTAAGCTCGTAAAGAATGCTGCGGCGGCCGCCGCGACCACGGGCATCTTCTATCTCGGGAACGCCTTCTCCCTCGACCCGGACATCGATGCCCTGAAGGCTTATATCGGCACAGGGGCGGGACTCGTCGCTGCGGTTGCTGCTGTCAACTTCCTCAAGGAGAAGATCGAGGACACCATCAAGGACGGCGCTCTCGCCTGGCTCGCGAAATCACAGGTCGCCGTTCGCTGCGCCGTCGCAAAGTTCGTAAGACGCGGCTGTGCCGTGGGTGATCTCGCCATCGCCTTCGCAACCAATCGCGAGGCCCGCAGAATACTAAAGCACATGAACAAGAACGCTGACGGCGGTGTTCTCCACGCCGTCAGCGGCATGATATCTGGGACCTTGAAAGTCATCGTTTGCGACCGCAAGAAACTAAGCGATGCCCTGGTCGCCCTTTCCGCTTTCAAGGAGGAGCGAATGAGAGGTGAGGGGGACGTGATCCTGATGCGCCTCGGTAAGCATGACACCGAACTCCCAAAAGCGGTTCTTCTCGATAACGAAGGCAAATCCGCCGCTATCTGGGATTTCAAGGAGCACGGAGGGGCTTCGGTTGTCTGGAACGAGGACGGGAAGATCCTAGAGGCGGTCGGAGACCGACGGAACGCTTCCAGATGGATGAACAGGGACCAGGTCCTAGGAAGCTTTCAAAGAGCAGTTCTCTTCGACACCGACACACCGGACTTCGAATACGACCCCGATACACATGGTGTTAGACAGGGAAGGGACGGCTCACTTGTCGTGATCAAGACCTCGAACGGACGCATTGACAATCCTCACGGCCCCGCCGTGCTGACACCGAAGAACGAAAGACTATGGTTCAAGGATGCCAAGCAAGTGACGGAAACCGGAGAACCATATGAGCACTCCGACGAGGAACCCGGAGGGTTTGGCATTCCCGGCCTTCGCTGAAGTCAAAATTCGGTCAGGCGGCCACCATCTCAACCGACCTTTTCGTAAAAATCTTCTCGGACACGACCTTGAGGTCCTCCGGAGACACCAGAAGAAGACAATCGGCCTCAACCCGCCCGGTGCCCGTGCGCGGGCCAAATCGGCAAAACCCGAACAACGTACTCCGGCAAGCCGATGACAGACACTGTCGAGCCGGAGGAAACCAGCGGCTACCGGAATTTACATAGTGCGGACTGCCACGGATCGTAGCTCGGACTTTTTCGTTGGAGGACCCGATGACATTACCGGGCGATGAAATGCCAACCTCTGGTCCGGATCAAACCAGCCATCAGAAGCCGATTACAGCTGACGGTACTCGTGTGTCCGGTGTCCAGGAAGGCAAACGCTGATGGGAAAGGGTGTGCTTCAGCACGTCGAGGTTGTTCGCTGC
>NZ_SMMF01000065.1:0-233 GCF_009711355.1 Roseibium sp. RKSG952
CCGCCTGGCATCGCTCACCGCGATGGCGTCCGGCGCACGCCGCACCTGCGCTGCAAACAGGTCCAGCACCGTCCGGTTCTCCGGAAAGGTGACATTTGTGGCGTTGAACTCCCGGACCAGCCGCTCCCGATCCTCTCTGCCGAGCAACGGCAAGGCCGACAGCCTTGCCCGAGGCGCTTCGACCACCGCCTCGACAACCCGCCCGAACATCTCCGCAATCCGTTCCGCCGTTG
>NZ_SMMF01000606.1:0-2443 GCF_009711355.1 Roseibium sp. RKSG952
CCCGGATCAGAATTTGCGACAGAACCCTTCTGCGCTCACGAAACGGTAAGGACCATCGCCACTCAATTCCTTGATATGGGTATCGTTTTTGCCACCCGTGAAATTGAAAGTTGAGGTCGAGCCGTTCCCCTTCTCAATCCTGATTTTATGGCCGCCATACCGGAACTTGATCACATCCGATATGAACGTTCGTTCCTCGGTGGTGCGAGTACACTTGTCGCCCTTGTTCTTTGTGGTTCCTGCCCCTTCGTAACGATAGTATGTCGACCCGTCCGGACGCGTGTACTTGTACCGGCGTTTGGTCGGGACATAGAGATTACAACCGCTGTAATACGAGTTGTTGCTGTCCTCAATGTCGTCATAGCCCTTGGATGTATAGGCAACTTCCTTGGTACCAGGCTGAAGATAGTTGCTCTGGATCGTATGAGTTTTTCCGCTCACCTTGATTTTTACATCGACAAGGCGTTGCGCCACGCGCTTGCTGTCGTTGTTCTTCCAACCTTTTTGCGTGATCTGGTGCGTGTAGCTTGTCTTGCTCCTTTGGCACTCCGTCAGGTACTGGCGGCCTTGTGAAGGCGAATCCCAATAGAACCGCTCATTTCCATAGGACTTGCCTGCTGACAAATCATGATGGAACTTGGAAACATCAGTACAACCGCTTGTGGTGGATTTGATTGCAATCGTCGAATCATTGTCCGGCTGGCAATACCCGATATGTTGAGCCTTACCATTCACGACAATCTGCGTTCGATACTGCAACAGGACCTTGCCTGACTTGGTGTCCACGATCGAGGGGCATACGTCGATGCCGTTGTATGTGTAGACCTTGGCGTGCTTGTAGGTTGTGTTGGTCGTGATGCAGGGTGTCGCCTGATAAAGCTGACCGCCCTTCCGGTAGGTCCACATGATCATCTTGCGGCTTTCGCCCTTGTCGAAGTCATGCTGAAGCGAACAATTATCCGTCGTCGCCGTCATGGTGATGGGGCTGATGGTCTCGGACGGCGCACATTCGGCCACACGGACCTGACGGCCCTGCCCATCAGTGTAAACCTTCGCCGTGCTGACAATGGCCTTGCCATTGACCAGATCAAAATCCAGCGTACAGCCTGTTTCAGCCTCCTCAATCTTGAAGACCTTGCTACGATTAGGCTGACACGCGGCAACCTCATGCATCAGATCCGTGTTGTCCTTGTAGGCTGACCGATATTGCGGATAAGCCTTGCCATTGCTGACATCAACCAGATCATCGCACTCGTTTTCGAGCTTCTCAATCTGCCAAACTGTTTCCGTTTCCGGCGTGCATTCGGTCAGTTCGTCATGCCGAACGCCATGCAAGTCCGTATAGGACAACGTAAACTGCGGATTGGCCTTACCCGCTTTAATGTCCACATAGTGCTCGCACTGCCCGTATGACCGGATCAGCTCAATGCCCTGACGAGTATCAGGGGCACACTCTGCCAACTCGTACCGCATATTCTTTTCGTCCTTGTAGGACAAATTGAATTGCGGATAGGCAAAGCCTTTCTTGAAATCGAGCTTGTCCTGACACTGCGCATAGTCAGCCTCAATCTGGAAAGTCGTTTCAGTCGGAGCGCACTCCTTCACAACGATCTCCTCGCCTTTTTCGTTTCGGTAATTGAATTGGCTCTGTCTGGTGACAAGCCGGCCCGGCAGATCAACCGCCACATCACATTGATCGAAGGTTTCATTGATCTTGTGAGCCCGGTCCGTGCCGGTACAGCCACGCACGACGACGGCCTTGCCCTTGCCATCCGTATAGGAAAGCTTGGTCTGAACAGTCGCCCAGCCGTTTTTCAGATCAACATCAACCTCACAGGAATCAACGGCTTCCGTGATCTTGTAAGTGGTATCCGAAGCCGAACAGCCTCTGACAATCACCTTCGAACCGCCCTCATTGGTGTAGGACAGTTGGGACATGACCGTTGCGACCCGGTTGTCCAGATCAACGTCGACCTCACAAGCATCCGGTTCTTCCACGATACGGAACGACGTCGAGGACGGCGCACAGTCCTGAACGCTGACTTCTTTTCCATCGTCACCACGATAGGCAAAACGGCTTTGCTGAGATGCCATTCGGGCATCCAGATCCACCTTCACGCTACAACGGTCGGTCGTCTCGTAAACCGCGAAGGATTTAGCGGTTTTACCGCACTCGCGTGCGACAACTTCCTTGCCGTTGTGACCCGTGAATACCAGCTCGGCCATAACCGTGGCCTTGCCGCCTGCCTGATCAATGTCGATCTCACAAGCATCGGTTTTCTCGGTGATGGCAAAAGTGGTTTCAGACACTGCACAGCCGCGCACAAACACCTCGGCACCGTCATCGTTTCGATAGAGAAGCTGCGTTTGCAGCGTCGCAATCTGGCGGTTCAGGTTCACATCAATGCCGCATGCCTCCGGGCTCTCGACAATCTCGAAGGTC
>NZ_SMMF01000741.1:0-6377 GCF_009711355.1 Roseibium sp. RKSG952
TTAATGCCCGTTGCAGCCTGAGAAGCAAGAAGCATCACCCGAAAGGGTGGGGAGTAGTCACTCCTCAATGATGTCAACCTCCCCAGTCGTGACGTAGACGATCATCCCCCTGGAGGTGCCAGACATATCCATATAGGCCCTCAACTGCTCTCGATAGGCGGCACGGGACGATTTCGTCGGAGCAATGTCGCTCTTCCAATCAATCACGCCCTCCATGAAACCACCGTCATCCACCCATCCGCAGTCGGCACGCCCGAAACGCACGCGCTCCCCCTCGGGGCTCACGCACGCGTCACCCATGGAAAGCTCAGCATAAAGCCTGCCCTCAAGCCGCTTCACTTCCGGTATGGAGAAGGCCCTTGAGACCGTTTGCGCAATCTCCGCGGCATCCAGAACGATATCGGACGCTTCCCGCTGTCGCTCGACATACTGCCGACACACGATCCCGGATCGGGCATGCAGTTCTACGGGATCGAGAGACGTCTCACAGGTAATCACCTCTTCGATGAGCTTGTGCACGACATCGCCTCGATACCGACCACCCGTAATTTCGGGGCCGATATCCAGAGACGGAACAGCTACGATCATTTCGTCGATATCAAACTCTCTCAAGTCACGATGACCACCCTCCTTGCGGCTCGGCGACAGCCACTCGAGCTTCGGCAGGGAACTCACAATCCGGCCAGTCTCCTCACCAAACTGGCGCTCGTCCTCTCCGAACTCCGGTTCCGTCTCCGGAGAAACCTCCTTCACGTCTCCGACTTTTATCGGAGGCAGGTTTGCATGCCCGAGATCGACCACGGACGACCATGTCCGTCCCGAAACGTTCTTCTTCACGGGCAGGATCAAGAGGTCCCGCGCCCTCGTCGCCGCGACGTACCACAGTCGAACCTTCTCGGCCGCGATGGCATCCGTCTCCGCTTCGTAAGCCTCATCGTAACCCGCCGGATATACCCCGAGTAGAGGCATCGTGAAGAGACGGTTCTCGACATCGTACAGAACGCCGCGTCCGGTGCGCATCGGAGAACTGGTGTTGATCGGGATGACGACGGACCACTCCAGACCCTTGGAGGAATGCATCGTGATGATCGAAATCGCATCGTCCGAGGCGTCCGGTTTTCCTTCCACCTGACGCTCTCCGTCTTCCCACGAAGCCCGCATGGTGTCCGAGAAGGCTCTGATGCCGCGCACGCCGTAGGGACGGGAAAGATCCAGAAAGCGACCGACGTTCGCAAGCGTGCGCTCCGAGACACCCTTGTGCCTCAATCTCAGGACGGAGCGAAAATCGAAAAGCTCGACGGCTTCCGACAAGATCCCGTAAACGCTCGTACGAGGCGCTCTTTGATGAAGCCCACGAAGCTTTCTCAAGGCGTCCTTGAGGAGCGGATCGGAGACCAGTTCCGGATCTGTCTCGATCGTTAAACGCACCGGATGACCGCCTCCCTTCGTCGGAAGCGCCGCTGTCTCGTTCAAGAGAACCTCGTCCGTTAGGCCGACGACCGGGCCGCGCAGAAAGGACCCCAACGCGAGCGTATCCTCTTTATCAGCGAGAACACGCGTCAGGGCAATCAGATCCTGAACCTCCTGCCGCTGGAAGAAACCTTTGCCGGCCTGCGTCGAGACTTCCAGACCGACAGCTTCCAGGGCAGCCTCGTAACGCCACATCTCCGTCCCTGCGGGGGCAAGGAGGGCGATATCTCCCGGTCGGCAAGGTCGCATCTCCTCGCCGCCCTTCGCAGAAACCTTGTGCTGGGTGACGAGATGGGCGCAGAGCGCCGCGACCCGCACGGACTCCTCTGACCTTAAATCCTTCGATGTTCCCTCACTCTCGAGGGGGAACGACACCACCGACGGACCGCCGTTCCCGTCACCCCTGAAGGCGGACAGGCGAGAGAAACCGGGCTGATCGGCCTGGGACAAGGGAGCTTCGAATTTCTCATTCACGAATTCAAGGATAGCTGCCGAGGAACGGAAGTTCGTCGAAACCTCGAGAACACTGTCGGCGTTAAGAAGACGCATCTTCTCGCGCACCCCGACATACGTATCGACGTCGGCACCGCGAAAACGATAGATGGCCTGCTTCGGATCCCCCACAGCGAAGAACGAACCCGGCTTCGGATTTCCTTGCGCGTCGGTCGTCAGCCTGTCGAAAATCTCCACCTGAATGGGATCCGTGTCCTGAAACTCGTCGACCAGAACGTACTTGTAGCGATTTCCCACCGCTAGGCGGATGTTCTCCTTCTCCCGAAGCATCGTGACCGCGGCATACATGAGGTCGTCGAAATCAAGGAGCGCAGCCGCTCGTTTTGCAGCTCTGAAGCGCTCGACCAACGGGCGAACTTCCTCAGTCAGCCCCGCCAAGGCATGCCCCGCCGCACGACGGAGTACGTCGAGCATCGCCTCGGTGCAGCGCACGTACCAGTCGGTCGCCCGCTTGTTAGATTCGATGTGATCGAAGGAACTCCCCTTGAGAGCTGCCTTCCACTTTCCGCCGTACCTGTACTTTCGCACCGTTCCGGAATTGGTTAGTACCGATTCCTCCGGCCCCGCGGCGCAAATCTCGAGTGCGGCGGCGACACCTCCCTTCACCTGAACCGTCTTCCACACGGTGGACAGGCGTTCCAGCGCCTCGACGATTTCCCAAGTTTCGTCCTCGGCGTAATCTTTACCGTCGTTCGAGTCTCTGAAACCCTTCATGAATGCCTTGAACTCCGAAACGCCCTCGATGAAGGCCTGAAGCTCGTCGACGGGGAAACCCGAATCCACCATCTTCATGTCGCGGTGCGACCTGAGTATGGTCGAGATCGTTCGAACTGTCCGCATGGCGGCATCGGGATCGTAATCCACAAAAATTGGTAGCATCCCCGAACCGCGATGACTGTCTGTAAGGGTGTCACGCAGCCACTTTTCGAATACGTCCTCGAACAGGAGGTCAGCTTCGGCCGCGTCCGCCACGCGAGCACCCGGGTCGATGTCGGCATCCGCCGGATAGGGCTTGATGAGTTTTTGACAGAAACCGTGGATCGTCGAGCATGTAATCCTGTTCAGTTCGGCCAGAGCCGCCTTGAGATGTTCCTTCTGCCCCGCGCTCGCTCCCTCCGGGAACGCGACGGCCAGATCCGGCGTTATGTCGTCGGCAAGCACCGCCCTGATGAATTCGTTCACGCGTGCCAGAAGCTCGCCCGCAGCCATTTCCGTAAATGTAACCGCGACGATGTTCTTCGGTTCCGCGCCTTCGGCCATCAGGTAAACGACGCGGGCTGCCATGATTGACGTCTTGCCCGATCCCGCGCCCGCCTCGACCAGAAGCGAGGATGTCAGGTCGGTGATCGCCCGCACTCGAGCGTCA
Source organism: Roseibium sp. RKSG952 (assembly GCF_009711355.1). Classification (NCBI taxonomy): domain Bacteria; kingdom Pseudomonadati; phylum Pseudomonadota; class Alphaproteobacteria; order Hyphomicrobiales; family Stappiaceae; genus Roseibium; species Roseibium sp. RKSG952. The sequence goes on from NZ_SMMF01000741.1 coordinate 3,350, forward strand.
TGATCCAGAAGTTTCGTCATTCACATTCCCAAATTTCAGTGGCCGGTCCAAGGGCTTCCGTAAAGGCATCCTTCTTGCGGGCCAGATAGTTCGCACGGGCGTTCGCCGGAAGCGCGAAGGCCATATCATTGAAGGATTGGAATGCATCCACCCCCGGCAGAGAGATGCCGTTCGCCAAACCCTCCTTCGCGAGGTTCAGCGCCCCGCTAACACGCGACAGGGTACTGGCGCTGTCGGACAGTCCGGCGTGAGCGATGTCAGAAGGATAGTAGAGGAGCGATTCCACTGTCTCGACCTTCTTAAGGAGCGCCTTGACCGCGAACTCATAGATGACCCGCTGCAATTCTTTGCCGCCATCGATTTGAATTTCGTTCAAGGAGTTCGGTGTTCTCCCGGACTTGTAGTCAATCGCGCGGGCCATCCTGCCGTCCGACGAAAGATCGAGACGATCGATCACGCCCGAAATACTGATGTTTGTGTTGGGGATGTTGAAGCGCTCCTGAATATCCCACGGCACCTTGGTCCGACGCTCCCGATCCGATCCGAACGGAACCTCCGCGAACGTCTTCTGTCCGCCCAAATCATCAAACCTGTTTTTTAGTGCCCGCACGCAGAAATTCACCGCCTTCTGCATCGACGCCTGCCAAATGAGGGCGGGCGGAACGGGTTGACCGATTTCGAAGCGCATGCCCACGGCGACGGCCGCGTGTTCGACCTCAGTCTCGATATTATCATCCGTAGCTTTGACGAGCCCACCGTGCTTTTCTAGAGCCTCGACGGCAATCTGAAGCATCCCGTGAACGATATTGCCGAATTGCCGCGCATCAAGTGTAATCGGCTCATCCTCGTATTCCGGCGCATTGAAGCCGAGAGCGTACTTCCACACGAAACCCTGCGGATCGCGAAGAAGTCGCCGGAGTGATGTCGGTGACTGCACGTTCGAAAGAGCGGCGGCCACCGCAGGATGGTTCGCGGCGATCAGGCCGTCATAACCCGACAGATCATTCGCCCTCCACGCCTTCCAACAAGTGGAGGCGGAGATCCCCCGGGGGGTCGCGGCGAATTCCGAAGGTCGCGAAAACAGTCTATCGCTTTCTCCGTAAGCATGCCGAGGCACCCCGTGAAGCCTCAAATACGTAGCGTTCCTGACGGCCAATCTCAGGTCATCGGCCAAAACGCCGACATCCTCGTCGAAAAGGGAACTCACACCCTGACGACGCCCCTCCATATCCCGGCGCGGCCACGAGAGGGTCAGGTCCTTTCTGGTCGTTTGAATGATCGTTATGAAGTCCGATTTATCGACCCGCGACAATGGGAAGGGGTCGAGCCTTTTGGCCGGAATCACGTGATCCGGGATAAGCGCATCCTCCGACCAGTTTCGGGGCCACCCTCTGGACGAAAGCCCCATGAGCCGAACGTGACCGCGCGGGCACGCCGCCAGATCTGAAGCAGGCATATAAGCAACCCGGTCCAGACCTAAGGTCCTATCCGCCTTGTCCTCCGCTTCGCGAAGACGCAAGAGAATACCGTCCAGAGACTCAGGTGGGCCATTGGAGAGTGCTCGCTCCCAGGTTATCGCGAAAAGCTTGGTCGCTTTCGCCGAAAACAAAATTCGCCCCGCCTCCTCGGCGGCATCCACCCCCCCGTCCAATAAACGAATAACGGGCATCATCACGTTCGCAATCTCGTCGCCATCTGACATGTGCTCGAACGCACGCTCCCACCGAACCACGCTGGTGAGACCCGCCGTGACGGGCAGGGCAGCAGCCCAATCCGAGTTCAGGTTCTCGAATGGACCGCCTTCGTGATATCCGACCAGTGCGACGAGCCGTCGCAAACGCTTCTGGGAAAGCCCCCGCAAAACGATGTCCGCGAGAGCCGCGCAGGCCTGACCCTCCCGGCTTCGCGCCACGGGAACACCGTGAACGAAATGAAGTCCCGGCTCGAAGCCCCGCGCGAGATCGTGAAGGTAGTCATCGTATTCCGGCGTCGAAACCGTCGCGATCGCGATGTCCGAGGCAGGAACTCCCTCCGACAGGAGTTTTCTCGCCCACCGGAGCGCCTCGACCGCTTCATGACGGGCGGTCGCGCAGGAATAGGCAGAAACAGCCGGACGCATGGCTTCGACGCGCTCGATTCGCACGGCCGGATCCAGCCATTCCGGAACCTCGGAGGTTCCCGCGTCCCAGACGACCTCCACGCCACCCTCGAGAAGTCCCGAGAGAAGCTCGCGCCAAACGGCATGAAGCTCCGTCATCCCTCGGAACCGAACCCTTCCGAAAATTGCATTAGCCGATTCTTTTCGCGCGAGCGCCAAACGAACGGCATCATTCGGAGGCAAGCTGCCGGATGGAAGGACGGCCCGGACGGCTCCGTCGAGAGCCAAAATGGCCTCGATCCGCTCGTCGCCGGAGAATTCTCTCATGTCGATGCCGGAGCGCCAGACACGCATCAGAGCAGAGGAGGCGGCGGAAGGGAAGCCAGGTAGGGTCTTGATGGAATTCAATTCGCCGAGATCGGTCTTCGGAACGACCTCGGACACGACGCGCCTCAACTCCGTCATCGTCACGACGGACAGGAAGCCACCCGCAAGTCTCGCAGCCAGATTCTCGATGGTCGTCACGTCCGATCCGATTGCCCCGGAACGGGCGACATCCAGCTGTTCCGACCTCATGGCCAGACGCCCTACGACAACGCGGGTCTCGCGATCGACGCGGCGACGGATTCTATCGGAAGCGGTATCGCTCAAGTGACGGTTCTCCATTGCATCTATATTTGTCAACACTATGGCTGGCCGAGACCTTTTTGGCAAGCGGGATATCAGCCCCGATCGAGGGTTGCGTTCGGATGTAGGTTAAGGTACAAAATGTCAACAATTAGCCGGGTGCCCGGCGAGAGAGACATTGTCAACAGAACGGAATACGAGGTCGACTGAGTCGATTACACTCCATGGAAAAAGACCCCACGAAGCATCACGAAGAAGAAAGGTGTCTACTTGCAGAAGCGCGGCAAACCCCTTCCTTCAGGG
>NZ_SMMF01000672.1:0-3725 GCF_009711355.1 Roseibium sp. RKSG952
GCCCTGAAAAAAGGGGCAGGTCAGCCCCTCAAACCCGAATCGGGATGATCAGGGGCGTCCGAAACAGGCCATGGTTGGTGGCAGCACGCGGCTGCGTATGTCTTCCCAGTCGGTGAAACGCGCCTTGCGTGAGAGTGCCTTTTTCGAACTCGACCTCAAGGACAACATCGGCACGCGCACAAAACGGCTGTTCGAAAAGCTGGTGGATCATCTGGTGAAAAGCGGCGCGCCCGCCGACAAAGCGCGGGAGGCCGCCGAAAAGGTGGCAGCGATATTTGGAAAACTCGAATCCCCCAAAAAGGATGAGGACAAGAGGGTTGCCACGACCCTTGCCTTTATCTCGCCCGACGAATGGCGTTTGGCGGAGGAGCTGGCAGAAAAAATCGTGTCTGGAGAGGATCTCCCCAAGGACAAGGATCTGAAAAAGCTTGTCCTGCGCCGGGCTGACGGCGCCGTCGACATAGCAATGTTCGGGCGGATGCTGGCTGATGATGCCGATTTCAATCGCGATGCCGCCGTTCAGGTGGGACATGCCATTACCACCCACACCGCTCAGCCGGAGGAAGACTGGTACTCGGCGGTCGATGATCTGAACAAGGCCGAGGACACCGGCGCCGGGCATCTGGGCGAGACGGCATTCGGGTCAGGTGTCTATTATCAGTATGTCTGCGTGAACGTGGATCTCCTGATCGAGAACCTTGATGGAGATCGCGGTCTGGCCGCAAAGGGGGTTGAAGCTCTCGCTCGGGCTCTTGCCCAGACGGCGCCGCGTGGCAAGCAAAACAGCTTCGCCCATCATCCGCGGGCCCATTATGTGCTTGCCGAAAAGGGGGAAAAGGCTCCGCGTGATCTGACGGGAGCGTTTTTCGCGCCGGTCAAGACACAGCCCTTCCTTGAAAGCTCGGTAACCCTTCTGAAAAAGACCCGGGATGATATTGATGCCGCCTACGGACGGGCGTGGGAAGCGGATTGCGTCATGCAAGTGGGTGTTGGCGGGACGCTGGACGATGTTCAGCGTTTTGCGGGTGACGCCGTGCGGGCGGCGTGATGCGGCCCTATCTCGTGTTCAGCCTCACGGCCACGCTTGGCGCAATGGGGGAACTGGCCGGACACGAACGGCGCGGGTCCCTGGTCTGGCCGGGCCGGTCAGCCATTCTGGGGCTGTTGGGAGCGGCCCTTGGCATCAAGCGGGGCGGCGATTTCACGGCCCTGGACCAGCTTGAGCTGGCAGTGGCGGTTTTTGACCCGGGCACTCCGATGAGGGACTACCATACGGTGGAAACGGTGCCGACGGCCGCCGCCAAGCGCCCCAATTCCCGGCCCGAGGCGCTTATGGCTGCCCGCCGGAAGACCAACACAACGATCACTCTGCGGGATTACCGCGCGGGCGTCCTCTATGGTATCGCCGTATGGGGAGACGGGCTGGACAAACTCGCCGCAGCTCTGGAGCGCCCGAAGTTTACGCTTTATCTGGGCCGGAAGTCATGTCCGCTTGCAGCACCTCCCGGAGCGAAGGTCGTTGACTCGGAAAGCCCGGAAGCGGCCCTTGAACAACTGGAGCTGCCGCCGTGGCGGCGGCTGGACCATAACGGCAGGCCGGCCACTGCCCGTGTTCTGATTGCAGGCGCAGACACGGGGCATTGGGTCAACGATGTGCCACGGGACAGAAGCCGCTGGCACTTTTCGCCCCGCCGCGTTTCCTTGCAAAATGTTGAGATTGTCACCGGAGGGCAGACATGACGCTGTATCTCAGCCGCCTTCGTCTGTCGAAAACACCATCAGCACGGGCGTTGTCCGGCTTGCTGTCTCCTTCAGAGGCGGGTCCGCGCGGTTCGGCCCACCATCAGCTGCTGTGGTCGGCCTTTTCCGATGGTCCGGACCGGCGCCGGGATTTTCTCTGGCGGGAAAACCGGGAAGGCGAATTTCTGACGCTTTCCGAACGCCCGCCCCTGCCGACGGATCTCTTCGAACCCCACAGCACAAAGGAATTTGCGCCGGTGCTGGCAGCCGGATCTCGGCTTGATTTTGCTCTGCGGGCCAATGCGACGCGGACGAAACGCGGCGGCCAGCGCGTCGATGTGGTCATGGATGCGCTTTATCAGCTTCCGAGGGGACAGCGGGCACCGGCGCGGATGGCCGTTGCCGCACGCGAGGGCCGCGCCTGGCTTGAGCGCCAAGGTGTAAAGGCGGGTTTTGCGGTGATTGCTGCCGGGGCCGAAGACTACGCGACCAACGTGCTGCCGGGATACCGGGGCCCGGGCAAGGGCCAGCCGCAGTTTGGCATTCTGGATCTTTCGGGACAGATCGAGATTGTGGATCCTGTGGCGTTCCTTGCGCAACTCGGCAAAGGCTTCGGCCGCGCAAAGGCATTCGGTTGCGGCTTGATGATGATCCGGAGGGCTGCGTGAGCGGCTCCGGTCTTCCCGGCCTCGCCCCGCCAAAACCGATCCCGCTAAAGGACCGCGCGTCGCTGGTGTTTGTCGAAAGGGCCCAGCTTGATGTTGCCGATGGCGCGTTTGTTGCGGTGAATGCGGATGGAACGCGCATCCAGATTCCGGTCGGCGGTTTGGCGGGGATCATGCTGGAGCCCGGCGCGCGCATCTCTCACGCGGCGGTCGCTCTTGCCGCGCGGGTGGGCACGCTGATCACATGGGTCGGAGAAGGCGGGGTACGCCTCTACTCCGCCGGTCAGCCGGGAGGCGCAAGGTCCGACCGGTTGCTGTGGCAGGCCTCGATTGCCCTGGACAACGACGCCCGGCTTCGGGTTGTGCGCAAGATGTTCGAAATACGGTTCAAGGAGGAGGCACCGTCCCGGCGTTCAATCGAGCAGCTGCGTGGTATTGAAGGCGCCCGGGTTCGCGAGACCTACACGCTACTGGCCCGTCAGTATGGCGTGGAGTGGAAGCGCCGGGCCTATGACCGGGCAGACAGGGAGGCGGGCGATGTTCCAAACCGCTGTCTGTCGGCGGCCACAGCCTGCCTGCACGGCTTGACCGAGGCCGCGGTTCTGGCAGCCGGATACGCCCCTGCGATCGGTTTCCTGCACAGCGGAAAACCCTTGTCCTTCGTGTATGATATTGCGGATCTGTTCAAGCTTGAGACGGTCGTTCCAGAAGCGTTCCGGATTGCCGGACAGGCCGCCAGGGGAAAGCTCGACATGGTCCCGGACAGAGCCGTCCGCCTGGCCTGCCGGGATGCCTTTCGCCGGACGGGACTTTTGAAACGGATCATTCCGGCCATTGAGGACGTTCTGTCGGCCAGTGAGCTTGCGCAGCCGCAACCGCCACCCGGCCATGTCCCTCCAGCGTTTGAGGACCCGCCGCCAACGGGCGATGCGGGGCACAGGTGAACCATGGCGATGCTTGTCGTGACCGTTTCGAACGTTCCGCCGCGGTTGCGTGGCAGGCTTGCCGCCTGGCTCGTGGAGCTGCGTGCAGGGGTATATGCCGGCAACTATTCCGCCCGGACGCGCGAGATGATCTGGGAGCAGGTGGTGGCCGGGTTGGAAAACGGCGATGCCGTAATGGTCTGGCAAGCGCCCGCCGATCAGGGCTATGAATTCAAAACGGCGGGCACCAACCGCAGGATGCCGGTGGATTTTGACGGTTTGAAGCTCGTGCGTTTTTATCCCGAAAAGCAGTGCTGACCGGCTCAAAAAAGCCGGTGCGTTCTTTGACAATTCAATTCTGTTGAGAGATCAATGGGTTCTGGAAAGAGTGTTCCCC
>NZ_SMMF01000118.1:0-270 GCF_009711355.1 Roseibium sp. RKSG952
GATCATGTTCTTGACGTAGTCGGCGTGACCCGGGCAGTCAACGTGAGCATAGTGACGGTTATCCGTCTCGTACTCGACATGCGCCGTGGAGATGGTGATGCCGCGAGCCTTTTCCTCAGGTGCAGCGTCGATCTGGTCGTAAGCTTTTGCTTCCGCGCCGCCAGCTTCCGCCAGCGTCATCGTGATTGCAGCAGTCAGCGTCGTCTTGCCGTGGTCAACGTGGCCGATGGTGCCAATGTTGACGTGCGGCTTATTGCGCTCAAATTTTTC
>NZ_SMMF01000068.1:0-235 GCF_009711355.1 Roseibium sp. RKSG952
ACGAGGGTTCGATTCCCTTCACCCGCTCCATCATGGGTGCCGATCGGAGTGTCCGGAAGGAAGGCTTTCCCCCGGAAATCCTGAGCACAGTTATACGGGAAGCAATTCGTCGCCCTTGGGATGCCCAAAGCGCCGGAAAGCGTCCCGCCTCGAGCCTTTATCGATTGAACTGCGTATTGGACAGAGAGCGACGCCGATGGCGAAGGAAAAATTTGAGCGCAATAAGCCGCACGTC
>NZ_SMMF01000810.1:0-11265 GCF_009711355.1 Roseibium sp. RKSG952
CCACGTCCCGCAGGGCGGGGAAGACGTTAAAATTCAACGTGACCAAAGTGCGACGTCTCTCTTCTATAGGGAGGGCGGCTTGATTTCCCCGGCGGTCTCTGCCTTCATCTCTTCGACGCGTTTGCGTGCGAGCTTGCTTTCCTTGCCAATCGTCTCTCCGAGCATGTCCTGCGTAATTGATACGTCAAACACCTGCTTTCTGAGATCCTCAAGCTTGGTAAAGGCCTTATCTCCGAGGATCGAGAGTTTGGGCTTGAAGTTCTTCTTCTTCTTGAAGCCGTTCGGCGCGAATTTCGGCAACGTCACGTAGGCGCTCTTCTTCTTTGCCTTTCCCTCGATATCGAGCGCCTTAGCGACGACATTGACGGCGGCATCGAGATCCCCGCCGCTTGCCTGAACGAAGCGAAGAAGTCCGTCCAGAGCTTGCTTCAAACGTTCCGGGTCGTCCTTCGGGGACAGCTCCGGTGCATCGGGTCCGTCGTGAGAACCGTGAGCCGACGCGGCGTCGAAGGTCTCGAGAGACTCCTGAAGGACCTTGAGGCGCTCGGGGAAGGTCTTCGGGTCCCCCGCGATGCGGACGCTTGCCGGAGACGGGCGGCCCGTAAGCCTGAGCCCGAGACCCCGTACGGCCTCGATCAATTCGTGCACTTCCCTCTTCATGCGCCATGCCTCCGTCAAGCCACTCAGTCGGGCGGTGTAACACTTCAAGGATTCGATCATTTTTTTAACACGAATCCTTGCGCGTGTCTGAATGATCGGACTACGATTCAGGATAAGCCATCGCGTCGAAAGCAAGGACTCGTAATATGCCAAATCAGGGAAGCCTCGCGATCACCAGCCGCAATGGCGGGGACAGGTGGTACGGACGCGTGTCCATCCCGGAAACGGTCGCGCGCGAAGCCGGGTTTCGCGAAGGCACCAGGATCAGCGCGCGCAACGAGGACGGATCCATTGTCATTTTCCAGGATGATTGCGGTCGAATAAAGTTTCCCGGTGCCAAGGGCAGATCCTTCCCGCGGCACTCCTTCGAAGCAGCGACATCGACGCTGGGACTGTCCGGCACCCACCTGGCGCAGCAAACCACTAAGGTCGAGGTCGTCAAGGGGGAGATCGTAATCTTCGTTCCGCACGGATACATGGCCAAGGACCTGAAGGGCCGAAGAAAGGTCCGCCGTGACCTCCCTAAGCCAATCAGGAAATCGACCGACGAGATCCGTGTCCCCAGATCGACGGATTTCGGTACGGCCTCCACCCTTATGACGGACGCGAACAGGCAGGGCAAGGCCGTCCGCCCAATGACGCTCTCACAGATGATCGAGGAACTCCGCAAGCACGGAACGACGGTCAAAGAGATGGGTCCGAGGTTGTTCAAGATGAACGGCACGACAGCATCGCTCGCCGACATTCAAGAAGCTTGTATCAAGGCGTTGGGCGCGAGCGATCACGATCGCATCGTGCTGGTGCTCGACTGAGGGACGGACAAATGCAAAACGAAACCAAATTCGACATCGTTACCCAACCACCTCTCCGCGACATTCTCGATGCCCCAAAGGACCGCACGGTTATTTGGGCCGTTATCCGTATCCCCAAGGAGGAGCTGGAAGCGCGACCGAATCTTGAACAATGGGACGGCGTTCAGGTCCCCTTGAGACACCCAGGAGTCATGGAGGGTGGTTTCGACACAGGTTGGAGCGTCGCCGCGCCTGTAGGTCACGGCGGGTTCCCGGACGAGTGGATCCTCGGCTGGGTTCCGGTTCTGACAGTGCCGGAAAGAGGGAGTCAAGATGACTGAGGGCCGGGGAACGGAACTTCGGCGCGGCTGCGAACCTTATGTGTCGAAGGACACTGGTTTAGAGAAATTCTAGACGGCGGAGACTCCCGTCGGATGCTTCCGGTACGGTCACGATATCTATGGAACGGCCTATTGGAGCGGTGATCCCGAAGGCGGAAAAATTCGGCAGGTCGCGGACCTTGAGGAAGCCGGATCGAAGGCCGTCGAGTCTTATCGCGACGCTGTGTGGAGTCATCCGGCGGCCAGGATCATCGGGGCGCGCGGCGTCGGTCGGCGAGAGGATTGACTTGCCTAGCTCGATGGTCTCGAACTAATGAACGATCGGCCTTTCGCAAGGAGACATCATGGCAATCACCTATCTCGAGGGAGACCTGTTCGAAACAGGATCTGGCGTTATCGCGCACGGATGCAATACCAAAGGCAAGTTTGGGAAGGGCTTTGCCCGGGCGCTCGCAACGAGGTTCCCGTCCGCCAAGGCGGCGTATGAACGTGCGCATCGTTGCGGCGGCTTGGTCCTCGGCTCCGTCGTCTGGGCGGAGTGCGGTGACATCCTGATTGCCAACTGTATGACTCAGGCCACCTACGGAAACGACGGTAATCGACACGTCAGCTATGCCGCCGTCGCATCCTGCATACGCATGCTGAACAACGCTTCGGACTGGGGCGTACCGGGAACCTGCTTCGAAGGAGGGTTCGACAAGGTCCATATGCCCCTGATCGGCGCGGAACTCGGTGGCGGGGACTGGTCTGAGATTTCCTCGATCATCGAGAGAGAGCTGACGTTCGCCGTACCGATCGTGCACATCCTGCCCGACGCGAAGCCGGAATACAAACGGCTGGTCGACGGGGTTCCGCGCGAAGCCGCCTCCAAATAGTTGACATTAAGTCCTTTTTACGCCAGTCTCCGACGGTCTTTAGCGGGAGAAACGTAATGGCATCATACGGAAGCGGTGGAAAGTACTGGAACGTCGGTTTGCACGACCAGGGACGGCTTTCGGCGACGAACAGGCAGTTGAGGGCAATCCTCCGTCTCACCGGCGAGGATATGCGCGGATACGGCCTCATTCGACAACAGGCAAGCGAGATCATCGACAAGGCCATCGAGGAGCGCAAGGAGCGCCGGGAGGGCATGAACGAAATGACCTCGAAGATGTTCGCCGCTCTAGTAAACAGGGCGACCGATGCCGCCAACGAAGCGGGCGACAATTGGCTCCTCAAAAACCCCCTCCCGCAATTCGCCGTGTTCGACCCGGAAACGAACGAGCGGGTGGGCGTTCACGGCCGTATGGGGCACGTCTGGATCACGTGGCCTCCGAAAAATTCGAAGTTCCGCAAATGGCTGGAGGCCAATCTCTTCGATGGCCAGAGAAATGAGATCCACCTAGATCACCGTCATGCGGAACGTCTCGAACTCGGACTCAGAGTTGCTTGCGAAACAGCGGCTTACAACGTTCTGACGCAGTCCGGCAACATCGAGGGGCTCAAGCTCTACGCTCAAGCGGAGCAGGATTCCGTGGCCGCTTGATTCAAGCGGCCCTTATGGGATCGAGCGACCCGAAGGCGGAGAGTTCCGGGGCGCTCTTCTTCAGAAACGCGCGAACGAGCGCAGCTACCTCAGATTGGAATTCTCGGCGGCGACCCTCCTCATTGCGAACATCGTGAATACAGAGCCTATCGCTCCTCACCCAATCACGACAATCGTTGGAGAAATCACACCCCTTGCGATGGACGCGAATCACGAGAACCCGGTCGAAGCCCAGCGCGTTTGCGACGGCCTCAGCCTCCATGTCCCCTCCGACATCGTCGTTGAGAATGACGGCGCATTTGCTCTCGACGACGCTCTTGACGAACATGTTGGCGACAGCATCGTCGCCGTTCTCTGCACGTTCGCGCGCGCCGGTCTCGATGTAGGCCTCCCTCGGTGTCTTTCCGCCAAACTCGTCGAGAGGCGTATCCTTCAGGGATTCGAAGTGATCGTGGAGAACGTCCAGACCGCGGCGCGCGTGAGTCAGGTCCTTCACAGGGCGCGTGAACTTCAGAAGATCGCAATCGGATCCCAGAGCGTCCATCAGGGCTTCGGAGGCCGTATCCTTACCGGATCTGGGCGGTCCGTTGAGAAGTACGGCGAATTTACCCTGCAAGCCCATGAATTTAATCCCTGATCATGTATTCGATACGGAAATGCTGTCAGCGATGCCATTCCCCGTCAACGGAAAAAGCGGTCGACGGGGGAGCAAACTCAATATCCCTTCGGTCGACCGCGGCGTCTCTTCGGCCCGCCGGGCCGTCCGACGAGTTCGTAAGTGGTAGGCCCCTTGTGGTCTTTCTCCCAGACGAACCACGAAACCTCCATGGTGGGGCGCTTGAGATTAAGGAAATCCACTCGCCAGGTCAGGGAGATGATCCTGGACGGCGGGTACCTGTTAAACAGCGGCGTGCGCTCGGCGGCGTGCCAGTACGTGCTCTTCAGGAGAAGGGCCATCATATCGGGATTGAGTCCCATCAGGTGCTCGATGATCTCGGCGGCGATGTTGAACGGGGGGTTCGTGATGACGTTCGGGGCCAGAAGCCGCTTCGCGCGGGTGACATCGAAATCCTTACCGTGCCCCATCCCGTAGCCGCGATCAACGAGATCGGTGCCGACGACTTCGTGCCCAGCGTTCGCGATCACCTCCGCGAGCGACCCGTCGCCGCAGCACGGCTCCCAGACCGGGCCGTCAACATCGAGTACACCCAGAAGAGCCTGCGTTACCTCAGCCGGCGTTGGGTACCAGTCGTCCTTCTGTCGCGGACGGGTGGTTCCATCGCCTCGCTTGCCGCCTGCCATAGCGGCGCCGATGCCGGATTTGCGAGGAGCGGCCGTCGGCTCGCGTTCTATAATTTGAATGCTCACAGTCTTCCTTCCGGTGATCACATTTTCTTTCAGTCGTGTTTCGACCCGCCAACGTCGGGGTAAGATTGGAGAAGAGCCAATCCCGCCGGTCGCAGACACTGCGTCTTCGCTTTCCCTACGAGAAACGGGTTCAGTTGCGCTCGTAAGGAAGCCGGGATCTGACGGCTCTGAGCAGGGAGAGGGCATTAAGGAACCCCCATCAGTCGTCCTCGTCTTCCATTAGGGCCGCAAGATGCTTGCTGATGACATCCGGAGAACCTTCGTCGTCACCCTGATCGCCGTCATCCATTCCTTCGAAGAAGTCGGAGACTGCGGAACGGGTCGCTGCATCCGCCCGCATCGCGGCTTCCTCGTCAAATGGGTCCGGCTCGATCCCGTCATCGAACGACTTGCCGGGATTGACTGCCTCCTCGACGGCGGAGTTGACGCTATCCGGGGTCGCTACGGCCTCATCGAAATCGAGGGCGGAAAGCGTCTTCATGACGGTTTCGTTGGCGGCGACGCGATCTGCCATGTCGAACATGTCATGTTCGTCTACCTCGACCCCGTGCCTGACATCGTCGCGGATCTTGGAAGGGGCCTGACGAAGTTTGCCCGTTGCTCGTTTCGCGGGCTTCTGGTCCTCCTCCTCAAACGGAAGCAAGTCATCGATGTAGGGCTCGCTGGAGGAGAAGTTGCTTTCCTCAGAAGCGAAGCCGTCGAAGCCGTCGAAGCCGAGATGACCCATGTCTTCGCGCATGATCGGATCGGTGTCGGGATCGTCTCCAAATTCGACAAGCCTGCTCTTCCGGTCCGCCCTGGGAGCGGACGTCCTCACCACCTGGGCGAACTGCTCATTGAGGTCGGCGTTCGCCTTAAGGACAGACGCGAATGCAATGCAGGCGTTCTCGGAACTCTTTGTTCCCGTGATTGGCTTCTTGCTCGCAAGCGCATCGAAGACGGTGGCCATGTGTCCGATTTCGTCCGTGCCGCGACGCTTCTGGGCGTTCTTCGCGTCGTTTACCAGCTCGGTCTGGAATTTCGGATTGACGAGGCGCTCGACGATGAGAGGAATGGCGTTTTCCTCTTCGACTTGAGACGCCATCGGCTTTTCGACGGTGATGAAGTGGTTCGTCCTTAGCTTCAGGGCGTGCTTGTTGAGGCTCGACGGAGGATCGGCGTAGAAAGCCTTCGCCCGGACAACCTTGTCGCTGTGGATGATGTGCATTTCACCTTCGGACTGGGCCTTCAGGTCGAGCGCGTTGATCCGGTCTGTGGCCTCGAGCCGGGCTTCATGATTCTCCCCGTAAGACTTGCCCATCTCGCCAACGCGGCTCTGATAGGATCCCATTTGGGCGCGATAGGCTTTGCCTGCGCCTTCCACAGCGATCTTCGCCGTTTCCGGGTCTTCCGTCCTCATGATGATCTTGGTGTTCGTGTTGCCCTGAACGGAACCGAAGACCTTTTCGTTCAGGGACTTCATCGCGTTGATGTCCTGACCGGCGAAGATCATGGAGAAGCCGAGTGAACGTGCCTGAGCCGACATCAGATCCATGCCGTCCACCATGTAGTATCCAACCTCGTCGAGGATGCAGATGAAGGGGGATGAACTGTTTGTCGGGCGGTTTTCGACGATCTTCTGCCAATCGCCTTCGATCTCGGAACCGAGTGTCGTACCCATCATTCCCTTAAGGGTTGCCACCACGATCTTGCCGAGGTTGGAGATTTCGTCCCTCGACTTCTCGAGAGCTGGAAGCATAATGACGAGGATTCGACGATTCAGAACGACGTCGGACATGTCGATCTCGCCGTACGGTGTGTGGAAGATGTGTCCGTAAACGTCCGCGAGTGAACCCAGGATCTTGGTGAACTGCATTTGCAGGTAGCCGTGCTGGTCGAGCGTAGTCTGGCTCTGCTTCTCGCCCTTGCTTTCCACGTAGCCCGGCAAGGATCCGAGGTAGGAGGCGATGGACTTGCGGATTGGCTGCGGTATGTCCGGATAAGCGCTTTTATCGCCGAGCTTGATGATCCGCTTGAGCTCGAGGTGATCGCGAATCTCGGAAACGTTGAGGTCGATCACCCCGGCATCGCGAAGCCAGCAAAGAGCGCGCATGACACCAGTGAACATCGCGGTAGCGCGGCCCTTCCACATTGCGCCGTCGCCGCCTGCGTCGTCCATCAGTCCGACGACCATCTGCGTAAGCGTGTCCGAGGAGCCAGTGGAAAATGGATTTAGGGTGTTGGATCGAAGCTTGCCGCCGCCCTCGGAGAGATCCTGGTTGCCCGTCATGTAGTTCAGCACGAGAAGGTCGTCCTCGCGGCCGAAGCGGCGGGCCATGGCATAGACCTTGGCGAAGAGGGAGACATCACCCTTACCGTCACAGAACAGGAAACCTGATCCCCACGTCAGGGCGTTCGCCGCGAAACCGATCAGGTTTTCTGTCTTACCGGCGCCGGTCGTTCCCAAGACCAGGAAGTGCTGGCGGCAGTCGGAGTTTGTGAGCCATACCTCCTTACCCGTGAGGGAGTCGTTTCCGAGGAAGAAAATTCCGTCAGCCACTTGGGAACGGCCGGTGCCGGGGTGGATCTCATGCGGATCAAGAACCTTGCTTTGCGCAGGGAGCTTGAGCGGAGCCTCCTCCTTGCGCTTCATGCCCCACCAGGTCAGCAGGACGGCGAACACTACCATGACATCACCGATCTGGGGGAAGAGGATGACGATGAAGGCCAGCGTCAGCAGGGTTACGCCGAGGTTCGTCGGCGAACCGAGGCCGTCCTTCAGCTTGACGAGAAAGGGGCGAGTATCACGTACGATGTGATCGTCGCGAATCTCCTGTTTTTTCGTCGTGCCGCGGACCAGCGGTGAGTTGTTGGCCATGTTTGGTATCCGTTATGCCTGCTCTAACTGAAATGATCGGTCAAGAATTCGAATCCCACAACCGTTCACTCACGAGATCCTGACGTCGGTGATGTTGAATGTTGAATATGCAGCGAATCAGTATGATGCCCGCGGCGTGCTCGTCGCGGGCGGTGGTCGAGCGCTCCCCCGGACGGGGACCCAATTGGCCCGAAAAGGTCTCTAGATAGTCGAACAACGCGCCGTAAAGATTGTCTGACTCGGGAACGATGTCGTCGGTGCGGGCGAGGTTCTCGAACGTGATGACCTCCACTCTTGCGCAGGTCGTCGGATCGGCGTTTTTCAAATGAGCGTAGCGGCATGGCAGCGGCGAGAAGTCATTCGGCCGGTTCCCAGGCGACCTCGTTGACCTCGCTCATTCCGCAAATCATGGAGGCCAGGGCCGCACCGGCGTGAACGGATGTCGTGTCGAAGGCGATGGCAACGACCGGGTTGTGCATGAAGGCCCCTTGGAAAAATGAGTTCAGTCGAAAATTACACCAGTACAAAGATTCGGGGTCAAGTTGCAGCATTGGCGAAATCGGGCGCTGCATTTAGGCCTTCTGAGAACGTTCCCGCGCCGTCGGGAGATGCCACGGAAGCCGCGCACGAAAAAAATCGACCCCCAAAAAAACGTGAGACCCCGCCGAATCCTTGATTTGTGCTAGTGAATCCTTCAAAATTCTAAATAAGACCCCTTGCAAAAGGATTCGAAGGGTCGTTACCTCGATGCAACCCAAGAGGGGATGTCAACTGAATCCTTATCAGGAGAAAGAGCGAGATGCTGGCACGACGGAACGCAGTGGCGAAAGGCGGGGCGAACAAGCAGAGGAACGCGAACAGACAGGGGACCTTTATGCGACGCCGCAAGAAGATCAAACTACGCCCCGGGCACCCCTCCGATGCCGAACTCATTTCAGCCTATCTCAGCAACAACGGCAAGATCACCAAGTGCCCGGACGGAATCGCGATCGGATCCATGCAGTGCACGGGTCTCGGCCTCGAATAACAGGGCTTCGAACGAGGGAGTGACCGAATGCTGAAGGAGTACTTCATGCACATCTCCGTTAGCCTCATGTTTGTACCCTTGATCGTCTCTTTCCTCTTTCTGGCTCCCTGTCATCCGAGGTTGGAACTCACAAAAACACATCTCCCAAGATTTGATGCTCAAAGGTTGGCAGATCAGCACCATGACCAATCGTAGTCTCATACCGTTTTTGACGACATCCGGGCTGTCACAGGAGCGCTGCGGAACCGCAGGATCATTCGGTTCGCACGAAATAACGAGGATGCTGTCTTCCTCGATAAATCTATGGCTACCCAAGCCCTCCAAGCGGAGCAAATCCCAATCACCAAACACCAGACTAACCGCCCTGTTTTTTGAGGGCGGCAGTTGTTTTGCAACCCAGAGTAAAATGGAGGCGCGTCTTGGCTAAGTACGAAAAGGCAGGCGAAAGCGACGAATGGTACACCCCATCCTATGTTTTCGACGCTCTAGGTGTCCGGTTTGACTTGGATGTCGCGTCTCCTCCTGAAGGTCCAAGATATGTGCCTGCACAACGCTGGTTCTCTAATTTCAGCCTTGAAAGAGATTGGCACGGCTTTGTTTGGATGAACCCGCCATTCGGCCATCAATCCACGAAACGGAAGTGGTTGCGGAAATTCTTCGACCACGGGAATGGAATAGCTCTTTTGCCTGATCGGACTTCGGCTCCTTGGTGGCAAGAGTTCTGCCATATGGCGAATGGGATCCTGTTTGTATCGCCGAAGGTCAAGTTTGAGCGTCCTGACGGATCCGTTGGCGAACAGCCCGGAACCGGAACAACGCTGTTTGCTGCTGGGGAACAGGCTTTAGACGCATTGCTCAGAGCCGAACAACTCGGGAAAACATTCCAACCTATCGCAGCGGTTAGAGAGCACTCAATCAGAGACCCTGGAAATCAACCTCATGTGACGAAATGAGAACAGAGTCCCCGACATAACGGTTCAACTCCGTATGACTCAAAGCCCTCTTCCTTCTCTTTGGGCTGGTCAAGCCCGGCAACGCATCGAAGTCCGAGGGAAGGATCAAGAAGGAATTTCCCTTCGATGAGACGGTGGCGAAAAGCGGAAGTCATCTGAAAAAGTGAGATTTGATGTCTGAAAAAGATTTTGTCTACATTATGGCCGTCTCGAGCTGTGCATTGGTCTTACTCGCCTTCCTGGTTTGGAAGCTGACAGGTGTCGTATCGCGCAAACGCCACCGGGCGTCGCCCAGCTCGGCGCGCGGTGGAGTTTCCAAACATTACTCGGACAGGTCCCGTCGTTCCCGCGAACGCGATCACTACGACGCGGACGACGGCATGCTCCCGACCGGAGCCGCGCTGCCGGCCTCTGGCGACGATCACGGGTCGCTTTGGTCCTCTGAAGTGACATCCTTCGGTGGCTCCGGTTCCGGAGGCGGATATTCCGGTGGAGGAAGTTCCGGTGGTGATAGCGGTAGCGGCGGTGGCGACTAAGCGACCAACAGAAAGATGAGACGGCGACCGGGAGGTCGCTGTCTCGCGTTTTGCCGATGCCGCAGTTAAAAAGCCAGGTGTCAGCGTTCAGGGGAGGACGTCAATTCTACGTCCTCTTCGAACACGCAACTCAATTATTCGATGGTCGTTTATTTTCTTGTGACATGCGCCGACAAAATGCATCTTGCGTGATATAATGCAGGCATTGAGAAATCGAGGCACTCGAAAGGTCCGTTGATGACTCCCACAGTCCAGAAAGTTCTCGAGATTGCTGAAAAGCATGGCGTGACCATAGATCGCGAGAGTTATGCCGCCTATCTCAGTCGCGAAATCTGCCGGATCGAGGGGATTGACGGAGACGACACGTTGGAACTGATCGCATCCCTCGCGAAGCAAGGCGTCATATCCAAGGATGAGGGATATCGGCTGGTCATCGATTATAGCTCCGAATTACGTTCCGCCTCGCCTGCTGAAACAGATGATCAGCAGGAGATTGATTATGGCGTGGGATCCGTTCGGTGATTTTTCGAGCCGCGGTATACTGAGAAACAAATTCGGGACGAAAGACCAAACGACACTCGAGCGGTTGGAGAAATTCTCCATCGAGGCAAACATGCCTCGTGCTCTGAACATACTTTCACGCGAACAGCGGATTGATCTGAGGGCATGGCGACGAACCCATGCAGTCCTTTTCAGTGATATCTATCCGTGGGCCGGAAAAATACGCGCGCTTGACGTTGAAAGGGCAAATGTCCGTTTTAACACGGTTCGAATGATCGAGGAGGAAGCTGCCGTCGTATTCGCCAAGGCTGAGGACGGTGATTTTTTCAGGGAAAATATGGATTATGTGTATGGGGAGTTGGCGTTCAACCATCCCTTCATGGATGGAAACGGTCGAAGCCTCAATACGGTCTTTTCTGAAATGTCCCGCAGGGCTGGAATCTCTATTCGATGGGATGTGGTTGACAAGGGAGAATACCTGCGCCATTTGACAAGAGCAGTGCAACTCACTGAATATGAAGGCCTTGGGGAGTACCTGTCCTCGCTTGCAATCCCCGTCGAAGACAATGACATGTCAGCTCGACGCCTCATTCAGACCTTGCCACCCTCAAAGATGTGACTGCCCCGCCCTGAAGGACGGGGCTTCCTACTTTAGCGGCTGCTGCCAATCCCCCAAGAGGGATTGGTCTTACTGCTGCCTCACAGG
>NZ_SMMF01000574.1:0-1997 GCF_009711355.1 Roseibium sp. RKSG952
CGCTCAACTTCTTTTCGTTCAGGCTCTGAGACTGACAGGTGCTACTATACCATTTAATTAATAAATTAAATCAAGACAAAATCCTTCTATATACATTGAACAATTTTCTCTCCTGCGACTCCCAAGAGTATTCCTCGGAAAGACGTTGCCATTTTTCTTCGCTAATTTTATATGCATCTCTATTTTCTAACATCTCATAAATTGCCAATGGGAGCCCGGCGCGATTGTCATAATCGACGACACGGCCGTGACCAATTTCATTCAAAAACTCAGAAATTTCATCGAGTTCATTTGAGAGAATTGGGATCTTGGCAAATGTCATTTCGAATAGTTTATTTGGCATACAGTACTGATATGACAGAGTAACGGGCTCAACTGATATGATACCGACATCAGCACTGCTGATGTAAGAAACAACCTGTCGATAAGGAACAGGAGGCAACGCGCGGAAGCGGTGGCTCACACCAAGGCGCTCTGTAGCAGCTTCAAGCTCTCGCATGGACTTCGGGTCCGACGGCCCAACAGCAGCGAAGTACACATTCGGAAGCATTGGCAGCATGGAGATCACATCTGAAATGCCGCGCCCTGCGGTGATCTTGCCAACATAAACAATTAGTTTACTGTCAGGGCCAATTTCACAGTCTTGCTTTATCTGGCGCCTGCATGGGTCAAGTGGCGGGCTATTGTAGATCACGTCTACGGATCGCCCTATCATTTTTGACAGTTCGCGCGCACCGTACCGTCCAACACTGAGGACCGCGTCCGCTGCCCTGCTGTTCCTTGTTTCAACGCGCGCCACCCAAAGCTTCTGCAAGCGGCTCAAAGGTGGGTTTCGGTGAACTTCAAGCTCGTGCGCATCATATACGACCTTGGCGCCAGTTATTTCCGCTGCCTTGATCGCAAGTGGAAGACAAATCAAATCATGTGCATGAATAACATTTGGCTTTAGTTCTACAACTTTTTCAATAAAATTTTCACAATAAAGCTTGTATTTTAAGTATGGAACAAGCGCTTTAACAAGCACTGTAGCAAGATATCTGCTTAAACTCTTCACAATAGAAAGTGGGAATGTACTTCGAAGTAGTTCTCCGGGATTCCATATTACACGATGATAGCTCACGCCGTTATACTTTTCAAATGGCGCTATTCCGGCCTTCAGTGTCGCGACGACATGAACGTCAAATCCGTACGTCTTGGCCGCTTCAGCCATTTTGATAACTCGAGCATCGGCAACGCAAGGGTTCGATACTAGCGCAACGACCCTCTGCTTAATTCCAGTGGAAACACTCAAGATTTCTTACCACTTTCTTTGGTTTCGGAATTGTCCGAAGGTGCTTTAATAATATTATTGGCTGCTGATGCTGTGTATGAGCTGGCATGCGTGTCGAACCGAAGTTTTAAAAAGTATCCAGCCAAATCAAATAGCTTCCACGCCAGTACCCCGGTCACAGATGCTAATGCCAATATCCAGATTTTGGCCCACCAAATCCCATCACTGAGATCAAACTCAAGACGATAGTTACCGATAAGGAAATTGATTGAATACATGAATAAAAAAATAGCAAAGATAGATCTGGATTTTCTCATCTTACTATAAACACGGGTTGATGACTTTCTAAATTTCACAATTTTTTTCTTCTCGCCCACGTCTCCGGCCCCAAGGAGCTGCGCCGCTACACTTGGGGAAAAAATTGCACCGCGAAGTCTGGCATTTGAAAAGTCAGCGGCGGTCAATTCAGCTCCCTTGAAATTCGCCTGACTTACACGTGCACCTTGGAAGTTTGATCCGTGGAGATTTGCAGCTGACAGATTAGCACTCTGCAGTAGCGCATTACTGAAGTCGGCCCACTCCGCAGCGAGAGCACGCATCCGGGCACGGACAAACTTAGAATCTCTCAAAATGCAACCATGCATTTTCGCATTGTCAAGAACCGCCCGGGTAAAATCTGCTTTCAAGAGAATTGCATCGGAAAAATCTGCCCGCTCACAATTTGCAT
>NZ_SMMF01000901.1:0-42311 GCF_009711355.1 Roseibium sp. RKSG952
CCGGTGTTGGTCAGGCTGGCATTGTCGCCGGAGATGCGAAGCGCGCTGCCTTCGGCCCCGGTTGCCTGCAACAGCCCGGAGTTTGCGACCTCTGCGTCATTTCCAATGATCTCGACACCGTCGGTCCCGTTGATCGTGCCGGAATTCACAAGCGAGGCGCCGGTGCTCTCAATAACGATTGCTGTGCCGTCTTCCCCGAGTGCGACAATCGTCCCGGAATTCGTAACCCTTGCGATCTCGCCGTCAATGCCAATGCCGTAGGAGCCGCGTCCGTTTGCCGTGATCGTCCCGTTATTGACGATGGACGTCATGTCAGACCCGCTCAGGATCGCCTGCGAATCCGCGCCGCCAGCGACAATGTTGCCGGTGTTTTCCAGTTCGATGGTGGTGCCGAAATTCGAGATTATGACACCACTTTCATCGCCGTCGGCAACCAGCGAGCCGGAATTGGTGATCATTGCATCGGAGTACGCGTCCACCAAAATCGCAGCTGACAGTTCACCTGCGGTCGCAATCGTTCCGCTGTTGTCGATCTCGGCTTGCGTGTAGTCGATCTGTAGCCCATGGGCATGGTTGCCGCCAGTGGAGACGACGCCGGAATTCTCGAAAGCGAATGTTTCGCTTTCATTGTAGATTGCGGTTGAGCCGTCGCCAGCTGTTGAAATCGTTCCGGAATTCGTAACTCGGACCGGTCCGGAAAACACGTTTGTTGTGATGGCTCGCGCACCCTTACCAGCGGTGAAAATTGTTCCGCTGTTGGATAAATCAAACTCGCCATTGGAACTGGAGGAATAGTCAGTGGCGTTAGCTTCGTTCCCGGATGTGGAAATTGTTCCGGTGTTGGTAAGATTTGCCGTTTCACCGCTGAGGGCAATCGCAAATGCGGCCTCCCCGCTGGTGGATAATTCCCCGCTATTGTAAATTTCGCTTGTGGGGCTGCGGGCAAGAACCCCATAAGCTCCATAGGCGGAAGTCGAGATCATTCCGGAGTTGTGTAACGAAAACAAGCCTGATGAATAGTCACTATAGTGGACGCCAATGCCCTCCAATCCATATGTCAGGATTTCGCCGGAGTTGGAAATGTGTCCGTTTGTTCCGTTAATTCGGATTGCGTCAGATCCAATTCCCGCCGAATGAATGCTGCCATCGTTTTCAAGATATGCGGCATCTCCGGAAATAAAGATCCCATAGCCTAAATCGCTAGTCTGGCCTAGTTCGCCGGAGTTGGAAATCTGGGCACCATTTCCTGCTACCCTGAGCGAAGCGACTTCGGATGCGGATGGCAGGCGGGTCTCGTTGCCGAAAAGCGTACCAGCGTTCTGAAATGAAGCGTTGTTACCATAAATAATCACATTACCGTTTACGCTGCCGCTGTTTATAAAATCAGTATTTTCGCCGAGGAGGTACGCTGCAATGTTTTGATCTTCCGAATTCGACAAGGTTCCGGAGTTTGTAAAGTGAAAGTTATTAGCGTTATTGTATAGAGCTACACCATTATTTGTATCCAGGGTGATGGCTCCTGAGTTTTTAAAGGTGAAATCATCTCCATAGTTTGCAATAGAGTTACTATCATAATAAAAATATGAATTTGAATTTGTGGTTGAGGAGATTGATGATGTGTTGCTGAGTGTTACATCATTGCCATGATTGACGATGGCACTGGCGGCGTAGATACCCGTTGCAGACACTGATCCCTTGTTCTGAATGAACGAGTTATCGCCGTAATTGGCGATTGTAGTAGAGTAATAGCTAAAATTTCCGATGCTTCCATCATTGAGCAAACTTTGCTCTTCCGCTAGAAGCGTTACCGCTTGCGATGAGCCATTATAATACCACCAAGATGTAAAAATCTCCCCTCCTTGGTCGACTCTTCCTTCATCACCGGGTTCGGTAAGAACTTTCCTAGATGTTACAAAGGAACCGGTTTCGACGGTGAAACCGGCAGAAAAAACGGGTTGTGAAACGGCCAGGGCGCTGACTGTGCTCAGCAGTGAAAGGGCCAAGCCTTTCATCAGAAAATGTGGCTTGGCAGTTTTGGAAAAGGCAATCTTGGACAATGGCTTTGGCTCTGTGAAATCAACTTCCAGAGTTAATTTTCTGGAAGTTGCATTAATAGGTAGGTGATTTGTTTCGAAAATTATCTATTAGCCAGTCAGTAAGCAACCACAAATTGAAGGGGGTAAGCGCTTAAATTGCCTTTGGAATCGAATGTGGCTTTGGCGCATCTTGTGATTTGGTTTGGGGATTTGGTGCGCGCAGCCGACCGGGGGAACGCTACCGAGAAGAACTGCGGCGCTGCACCAATATTGGGCACGTTATGATTGGTGGAGCAACAAGGGATTGAAAACGCCCTTCGGCAGGCAGAGCCCTTGTCTCAAAATCTCTGGGATGTCACTGAAGGCAAGGGCTCATGAAGCGCCTGAAGGCTTTCCTGATGGATTGGCGCTTCAGTCTAAGAAGCATGTATGGCGCAGAATGTCGCGGCTGAATGTACCCGACGAAATGGGGGTCAGTCCTGTTTTTCCGCCGACTTCACCAGTTCGCTCATGAAGTCGGACACGGTCGGGCCGCTGGAGCCGATGAACGGGGCGGGGCGGCAGACGGAGATGGCGGCAATGCCGATCCGGGCCGTCAAAATCCCGTTGATCACACCTTCTCCGAGCCGCGCCGAGAGCCGGGCGGCCAGACCATGGCCCAGAACCTGCGAGGCGATGCTGTCGCCTGCCGCCATGCCGCCGGTGACGGCCAGATGGGTGGCCACATGTTTTGCAAGCCGCAGGAAGCCGATGGTGCCGGGCCGTCCACCATAAAGGGCGGACAGGCGCCGGATGATGCGCATGTTTTCAAACAGGACCATCAGCAGATCGACAAGGGCGCGCGGGCTTACCGCCGTGACCACCGAAACGCGCTTGGCGCTGTTCATGACAATCCGGCGGGCTTCCTGGTCGAGTGGGCTGAGCAGGTCACGCTCGGCAAGCAGAACCAGATCCCGGCCATCAATCACTTCGCGCATGTGACCGGCAAGATCCCGGCGTCCGCGCGCGGTTTCCGGCCGGTCCTGATAGAGACTGACAAGCCCGTTCAGATGCGTGCGGGCAGCCTTGGCATCATCCGTGTCGGCGGCTTCCTGCAAACCTTCGCGCAAGTGGTCGATCTTGGCCAGACGGCCAAGCGCCAGAACCTCGCGGGTGACAAGGCCGATCAGCCCGAAAACGGCTATGGCGGTCAGCGCAAGGCCGAGGTAGCCCAGCCAGTCGGTGCGGTTGAAGAGATCGCGGATCAGCGAATCAATGGCAAGGCCGAAGGCCAGACTGACCAGCCCTCCAAGACCGGCCGCGAGCCATTTGCCGAAGCCGAAGGCTTTCTTGGGGGCTGCCGGAGCAGATACTGTTTCGGTCGCAAACGGATCGGGACCTTCACTGACAACAGCTTCGTTGTGAAGCGGTTCGGCTGAAGAGCCGTCGCTCAGGCGGACGCTGTCATCATCCAGCCGGAACGCGGCAGGTTTGCGTTTCGGCGTGCCGGTCGTGGGGGTGTGGCCGGTCATGCGAGCCTGTCTCCCATCAAGAATTCCAGGGCCCGGTCGAGCCGGATATGGGGCAGCGACAAGGTCAGGCCTTCCGCCGTCGTGTCCAGCCGGGGAGGGCGGAACCGCAGGAATTGCAGAGCCTTGTCACCGGGATCGTACTCGCCCGCTCGCTTTGAAAACAGGCTCTCCGGGTCTGCGGGCAGATCCCCCGGGAACATGGCGATTTCGGTGTGTCCGTCATATTCGTCGCCATTGACCCGTTCACCCGGCAAAGGCGTGCCGAGGATTGCGGGCAGGTCCTCGCCGCGATGCCTGACCGTGGCCTCCCGGGTCGCCCGGACCGCTGCCATGGCCAGCACATCCACCTTGGCTCCCCTGAACTCGGCATAATCAATGCCGCCTGCAACGAGGTGTTTCAGGACGGCTTCCAGCCGGTCGTGGTCCTCGCGATTGAGGTGATCGGCCTTGGTTGCGGCAAACAGGATCCGGTCGATCCGCCTTGTGAGGACCGACGAGAGCCACGTCCGTTTGCCGGGCCGGAACGATGTCAGCACTTCGCCGAGCGCGATCTCCAGATCCTTAAGCGCGTCCGGGCCCGCATTGATGGCATGAAGCACATCGACCAGCACGATCTGCCGGTCGAGCCGGGCAAAGTGGTCCCGGAAGAACGGCCGGATCACGTGCGTCTTGTAGGACTCAAAGCGCCGTTCCATCATCGCGCGGAGCGTGCCTGTCCGGGCCGGTTGCGCGCCGGCTGGTATGTCGAGCGGCGCGAAGGTGAGCGCCGGAGAGCCGTCCAGATCGCCGGGCATCAGAAACCGCCCCGGCGGCAGCATCGACAAGGCATGCGCATCGGATCTGCAGGCGGCCAGATAGGTCTTGAAGGCCTTGGCGAGCGTTTGCGCATCCTGTTCGTTCTCCGGGGCTTCCGGATCAATCTCGGCAAGGGCTTCGAGATAGGGGGCGGCGAGGCCGGACCGGTTCGGCGCGCGGGCGAGTTGCAGGGCATCGGCCGAGAAATCGCGAAACTCCTTGGCGAGAAGCGGCAGGTCCAGCAGCCATTCGCCGGGATAGTCGATCAGGTCGATATGGATCTTGCCGCGCCCGAACTTGCGGGAGAAAAAATGCGCGCTTTCAAAATCCAGTGTCAGCCTCAACTCGGACACCTGCCGGGTGGATTGCGGCCAGACCCGTTCATGGACGAGGGCCGCCACGTGGCTTTCGTACTCGAAACGGGGCACCGCATCGTCGGGCTGCGGTTGCAGGGTTGCGCCGGACAGGCGGCCTCCCGCTGCGGCGCCAAACACCGGCAACCGGCCGCCATGCAGAAGATTGTGCACCAGCGCGGTGATAAATACGGTTTTTCCTGCCCGGGCCAGCCCGGTGACCCCCAACCTGAGGCTCGGAACCGCAAGATCCGAGGCCGCACCCGTGATGTTGGCGAGGACCAGCCGGGCCTCGTCCGTTAGTGCATTAAAAGAATTCAATGTCATGCCTCCGCCGGACATGTAGGCGTCGCGCTCCGGATGTGCAAACGCTGAAAATCACTCAGGGCCTGATCCGTTGTCCGGCAGGTCGCGCGGCTTGACGAAACGGGACAGATGTCCGCTGCCGGGTGTGACCTGATCCCAGCGCTTGATGTCAAACTCGAAAACGGCCAGGGCCGCGGTTGGAAACCTGACCTGCATGTCCCGTTTCAGCGCGGGGTCTCCGGCACCTGCCAAGTCGAGGGCCGTCTGTTCGGTTGCCGAATTGTGGCCGATGACCAGAAGGCTGCCGGCGCTGTGTCCCGATGACCTGATGATCGGCAGATAGCTGCCGCTCAAATGGCCGTCATAAAGATCCTGCCGGATGTCGATGCGGTGTTCATGGCGGAAAGCCAGGTTGAGTGGTGCAAGGGTTTCTCGGGTCCGCTGTGCCGAAGAACACAGAATAAGATCCGGGTGAAGCCGGTGTTCCCTGAGATAGGCTGCCATCAGGCGCGCAGCCCTTTGTCCGCGCGCGTTCAAAGGGCGGTCGATATCGTGCAGCCGCGCATCGCTCCAGTCCGATTTTGCATGTCTGAGAAGCATCAGCTGTAACACGGCGGGTCTCCGGGTGTTTTCTGGTTTCCTTGCTGCTGGCGCAGGTCATTACTGCAAGGCTGCGAGGGCGTGGCGAAAGCCGTTGACGAGCCACACAAGATCATCTTCCCGTTCCGGCGCCGGGTAGGACAGCCACAAGGAATAATCGGCATTCGCGCCTTCAAAGTACCACAGGGTTTCGCAGCGCGGTTCTTCTTGGTTCCAGGGCCGTGTCTTAAAGGAAATGCCACCCGCAGCAATCCCGGTCTTGTCCACTTTTTCAAAACCTGCAAGCCGGTAGGCCTTCAGATGCTCGCGGGCGACGGCGTGACCGGTGCCGGGCCTGTGCTGGCGCAACACGGCGGTCATATCGCCTCGCGCAGCGTAGACACATCCCGCCATGCGGCCCATATCCGCAGCCAGAACCTTCGTTCTGGAGGCGGAGCCGATGGTGTCCGGGCATCGCAGCCCTGAAAAGTGTCTCAAGCCCCTGAGATCCGGGACCCAGCCGACCGCAACCTCGTGCGAAAGGGACTGGCCGTTGACTTCGGCAGGCAGCATTGGCGCAAGAAGGAGAGCAGCGCACAGCGCTGCCCGGCGGCCAGCCTTGACTGTGATTGCGGAAAAACCCCGGCGCTGCATCCGTTCGAAACCCCGGTCAACCGCGTTCGCGGCGGGCCATGAACGCCAGGCGCTCGAACAAGTGCACATCCTGCTCGTTTTTCAAAAGCGCGCCGTGAAGTGGCGGAATCAGTTTCTTGGCGTCGGACTGGCGCAGCGTTTCCGCATCGACGTCCTCATTGACCAGAAGCTTGATCCAGTCGATCAGTTCGGACGTGGAGGGCTTTTTCTTGAGGCCCGGGACGTCACGGACCTGATAGAACAGCGACAAGGCTTCTCTCAGCAGCCGGGGCTTGAGGCCGGGGAAGTGCACTTCCACGATCTCAGTCATGGTCTCGGCATCCGGGAACTTGATGAAATGGAAGAAGCAGCGGCGCAGGAACGCGTCGGGCAGATCCTTTTCATTGTTCGATGTGATGATCACCACGGGCCGTTGCCGGGCCTTGACCGTTTCGCCGGTCTCGTAGACGTGGAACTCCATCCGGTCGAGTTCGAGCAGCAGGTCGTTCGGAAACTCGATATCGGCCTTGTCGATCTCGTCGATCAGGAGAACAGGCCGGTGGGGCGCGGCGAAGGCTTCCCAAAGCTTGCCCTTGCGGATGTAGTTGTTGATGTCCTTGACCCGTTCGTCACCAAGCTGGCTGTCGCGCAACCGGGAGACGGCGTCATACTCGTAAAGGCCCTGTTGCGCCTTGGTGGTCGACTTGACGTGCCATTCGATCAGCGGTGTTTCGAGAGCGGCCGCGACCTGTTGCGCAAGTACTGTCTTTCCGGTGCCCGGTTCCCCTTTCACGAGAAGGGGGCGTTCAAGCGCGACCGCCGCATTCACGGCAATGCGAAGATCTTCCGTTGCAATGTAACTGTCAGTTCCTTCAAACCGCATGGACCAATTTCTCTCCAGTGTAAACCGCGCAGAGACTAGGGATCGTTCCGGGTCTGCGCAAGACGCCATTACGTCAAAGTAACATCAAGGTGCCGGAAACGCTCCCTTCCAACGAACGGAGGCGTTATTGATCCGGCCGGCTCTCGCCAGATCCGGCACACGCTAAAGGTGGGTGGGGGCAATTTTCTATAAAGATACGGGAATGCCGAACTGCACTCCCGACGGCAGCAACGCACAATAAGGCCCCGGTCCGCTCCCGGACAACCAACGTATGACGTCCGGTTTGCAAACAGCGACCAGGAAACAGTGCATGTTGGCGGTGGCACCGCTCCCTGTTTCTAGGCGGTACGCTCCAGTGGCTGGGTGTGCAGACTGCTGTCCAGTTCCTGCTGCTGAACCGAATAAGCTCTTAATTTACGAACTGTTTCGGTAGGAATCTGGCGAACGATTTCGCCGGTTTCACTGTCTGTTGCGACATATATGACGCTGCGGCTTTCCGGATCGAGCTTGTTGTTGCGATCCAGAGACAGATCACGGGCAATCTGGAGAATACGCCGGGCCGCATCATCCGCAGCCCGGTTGCTTGCCTCAAGGTCTTCCATTGGTGAAACGGTTTGACTGGCCGGCAATTCGGTTGCAGCGGCCGGTTCAATCCGGTCCAAGGCTTTCGCCACCGGCGTGATCGCCGTGTATGACGGCAAGGCCGGACGGGCCATTCCCACATCCATTGCATCATCCTCCCGGGCGGTCCTATCGCCCGTGTTGGTGAAGGGTATTCCAAACGCACGATTCTACTATTATGAAAAGTTACAGGTTTTTGTTCGCCAACTCAACTGCTAATGCGCGCCGATGCTGTCTGCAATGCTTGATCAATGCATGTGAAAACACAGCAGAAACCTTGAACTGCGCTATTTTCGGTGTCAGAGGCAATTGCGGAGCGGGTCTGTGCGGGAGTTCCTGTTGTGGCCGGTCGTATCAGACTACCGTACCTGCTCCGATGCTCTGGAGGCGGCTTCCATCACGGAACTGGAGACTTCCCTGGCAGTTGACAGAACGGCCAGATTGAGGCGCAGGATCGGTTGAAAATCGTTGTGCTGGCGCCGCAAGGCCTGAACGCGGACCGGAGCCAGGTTGCCGAGAACAACAGCGTGGTTTCGCGCGCAAAGCATACCGCGTGTGTATTCATGAATGAGGCGTGCCTTGTCCGGTTGCAGACTGCCTGCCGCGATCAGATTACCGGCCCGGACCAGTTCGGTTTCCTGTTTGATGATCGCCAGCAGGGCACCCATGGTTGTGGTGAGAGCCTGACAGAATTGCTCGGCCTCTTGCTGGCTGCCCGGGCGATCCGTCGAAAAGGGCAGATCATTACCGGCGGCTTTGCTGGACATCATCCGACCTCCTGAAGCGCGAGCAACTCCCGCTCGACATGATCCGCAAGGCCGATGCCTCCGGAAGCCGCAATTGATTTTGCGTATTCGTTTACAAGCAGCCCCTGCCACGCTTCCGCGCCATGGCCGCTCCCCCATGTGCCGCCTTCTTCCAGGCCGGTAAACATGTTCTGCAGCATGTTGTGCAGGAACACGGCTTCGAACTCCTCGGCAGCTTCGCGAACAGCAGTCCGGTTGGACCGGTCGACCCCGGACAAGGCGTCGTGAGGGTTCTTTTGCTGGGTCAGTGATTGCGGGCTTTCAAGCATCACAGCACCTCGATTTCGGCCTGAAGCGCCCCTGAGGCCTTGATCGCCTGCAGGATGGAAATCATGTCTCGCGGGCCAATTCCAAGCGCGTTGAGCCCGTCGACCAGCTGCTTCAGGGTCACGGTATCCGGAACAATTGCAAGTTTGGCATCGGGATCGTCATTGACGTTGATATCCGTGCGCGGAACAACAACAGTCTGGCCATCGGAAAACGGGAGCGGTTGAGACACCTGCGGGGTCTCCGTGATCGTGACGGTCAGGTTGCCCTGTGCCACTGCCACCATGGAAACCTTGACGTCCTGGCCCATCACGATGATCCCGGAATTCTCGTCGATCACAACGCGGGCAGCCAGATCCGGCTCGACAATGAGTTGCTCGATATCGGTGAGGAGGTCGACAATGTTCCCTTCAAAGCGTCGTGGCAGGTCTATGCGGACAGTGGCAGGGTCCATGGGTTCTGCGGTCGGCAGCCCGATCAGTTCGTTGATGGACAGTGCAACGCGCCGGGCCGTGGTCAGATCGGGATTGCGCAAGGCAAGGCGGACGCTTGTCATTGAGGCCAGCTTGAATTCGACCTCACGCTCGACCAGGGCGCCATTGGCAATGCGTCCGGACGTGGGAACGCCGCGTGTGACTGTCGCGGCATCGCCCTGCGCCGAAAATCCGCCGATGGCAACCGACCCCTGCGCGATCGCGTAAACCTCACCGTCCGCGCCGACAAGCGGCGTGACCAGGAGCGTGCCTCCTTGCAGGGATTCAGCGTTTCCAAGGGCGCTGACATTGACGTCGATCCGCGTCCCTTGTGTGGAAAACGGCGGCAGGTTTGCCGTGACCATCACGGCGGCAACCGTATCGGTGTCGAGGTCGACATCCCGTGTATTGACGCCAAGCCGTTCCAGCATGGCTTGAAGGCTTTGCCGGGTGAAGGGGGCATCGCGCAGGGCGTCGCCCGTTCCGTTCAGGCCGACAACCAGCCCGTATCCGATCAGCTGGTTTTCACGAATGCCTTCAAAGTCTGCAATGTCCTTGATTCGGGAGGCTGCCAGAGCAGATGGAACGGACAGCAGCAGAAGCGTGATCAACAGGAAGCCTGCCATCAACCGCCTGATGGTGCGATCCGATATCACAGTTTTTGTGCCCATCTCTTTTCCCGTAATGATTTCACCGGCGCAACTGGATCGCAGCGCAATCGGCCCCTGACATTTGAGTATCACTAAGCGAATACCGTGCCAGTTTACTGCACTTCAAGTTTTGTGCGGATGCTGCGGTTTCACAAGGTTGTTTGGGTTTTGATGGACGCGGCATGCTTGCCGGGCCCGGAAAAATGCTCATATAGGATTGCTGTTAATCGGCAATAATTGCCCGGAAGCGCAGGCTCCGGTAGTCTGGCGCAATATGGCAGGCCGGCATGGACCGGTTCGTACAGATGGCACGGATCACAAACATGCGCATAAACAACAATAATCCCGTCTCGGGTTTGCAGGCCCGGAGAGCGAAAAAACAGACATCCGGTTCAAGCCAGACATTCCAGCCGGAGACGGCTGGCGACGAGACAACCGCCCAGTCGGTGTCTGCGGCAGGCGGTATTCAGGGCATGGATGCATTGCTCGCGCTTCAGGAAGTGGACACCAGTGCCCGGCGCAGCGAAGCGGCCATGCGCCATGGTCATGGCCTTCTGGACAATCTCGAATGGTTGCGGGCCGACCTGCTGGCGGGACATGTTCCGGAGGATCGGCTGGAGTTGCTGGCGGAGACGGTAGATGCCGGGGTTCAAAGCGGCGACCCGGGGATTGATTCTGTTCTGAAAGAGATTGAGCTGCGCGTCAAAGTCGAACTCGCCAAGTTGGGCCGATTCTCCCGCTGAAGGTGACGCATGGTTGCTTTCATTTCGTTGGATAAGTGCACAAAAATTGGCAACCAATTGTAATGTATAACAAAAATGTGCTTACAATTTCGAAAAATGCACCGTTGTGGGTTCGGGGCGACGAGGATATAGTGCGCCCGGCATAACGGTAATCCGGAGCTATCGATGACGGTTGAACTCGAGTCTGACTATCGACCCACAGAAGACGAGCCGTTCATGAATGACAGGCAGCGGGAGTATTTCAAAAACAAACTGCTGCAATGGAAAGATGACATTCTGAAGGAGAGCAAGGAAACCCTTACAACCCTTCAAGAGGAAAGCCAGAACCACCCAGATTTTGCCGATCGGGCCTCTTCGGAAACCGACCGGTCGATCGAACTGCGGGCTCGTGACCGCCAGCGCAAGTTGATTTCCAAAATCGACGCTGCTCTCGAGCGGATTTCGGATGGCAGCTACGGGTATTGTGAGGAAACAGGCGAACCGATTTCCCTGCGCCGCCTGGAAGCCCGTCCGATTGCGACCCTGTCGATCGAGGCTCAGGAGGCACATGAGCGCCGGGAGAAGGTTTACCGCGACGACTGATCGTCTTTGTCTTTCAAGTAACGGTTGACTTCATGCCTCTCGCGACCTCGTCCGGGAGGCATTTTTTGTATTGGGCGAGGCCTGGAAGGGATGGCGCCGGTTTCAAAAGGAAACGGGCACGGTGTTCGGGGAGCGACCACCGTGCCCGTTCCGTGTCTGCTGGCCGAATGTCGAAAACGTCTGGCCAGCGGGGAGACCGGATATCGGGGATCAGAAGGGCAGAAGAATATCCAGAACCTGATTGCCGACGCGTTGCTGTTGCACATCGGTGATCTGACCGCGTCCGCCGTAACCGATCCGGGCTTCTGCGATCTTCTCGCTTGCAATCGTGTTGTCGGAGGTGATGTCTTCCGGGCGGACAATGCCGGCGACAATCAGTTCGCGAACTTCGAAGTTCACGCGCACTTCTTGCCGGCCTTCGATGACCATGTTGCCGTTCGGCAGGACTTGCAGAACAACGGCGGCAACGCTGGTTCTCAGGGTTTCCGCACGGTCGACGCTGCCTTCGCCCTCGAACTCCATGTTGGTATCGACCGATGCCAGGTTGCTGGCCGCCATGCCTGCCGGGAGGAAAACCGTATCGATCGCGGTGCCAAGCGCGCCGCCCGTTCCGGTCGAGCTGGTGTCGCTCCGGCTGCGTTCCGTCTTGTTGTCGATCTGGGCTTCATCCGTGATCGTCACGAGCACGGTCAAAATGTCGCCGATCTGGCTTGCGCGCTGGTCTTCGAAGAAGGCCCGGTTCCCGGACCGCCAGAGCGAGTTCGGATTGTAATGCGCCTTGACCGGTTCGGGCATGGGCATCTGAACCGGCCGGTAACCCGCCGTTGTGGTTGGATCCTGGATCGCGTTCAGGGCGGGCTGTTTGCCGACCTGCGAAAGCCGGTCGGCGGTTCCGCAGGCGCTGACGAGTGTTGCCAGTGCCAAACTTGCAAGAACAGTCTTTTGCTTCCTGGCCAACATCAGTTGATCCCCTGGTTCAGGCTGGCAACCACCGGTGCGTTGAGTTGAACGCGAACCTGGCCGCGCGAAAGGACGATTGCCGGAACGATCCTGCGTGACTGCAGGTTCATGACATCAATCGTGTCGCCCTCGGCTCCATCCTCCATGGCCTGCCCGCGGGTGGTCAGTTTCATGCCCGGCATGAAATAGGTCACGGTCAGTTTGTCGCCGCGTGCGATCAGGACCGGACGCTCGAAGTCCTGCCGGCTGAGCGGAGCGTTGGCGCGCAAGGCATTGCGCGCCGCCAGTCCGACCAGTTCGGTCGCATCGGTCAATGCGCGGGCAGGGACCTGGGAGCGGGCCATCCGCACGCTTGTCAGGTCTTCGGCCTTGACGATCTGGCCGCGCCGCAAGGGTTGAGCCAGTGCTGCGACTTCGACCACTTCACGGGCGATACCGCGCAAGTTGACGAGGTCTTCGCCGTGCTGGTCGTGAACACTCAGATAAATGTCGAACCGGCCGTCGTTGCGAGACCACAGGACGCGGCTTGCCTTGAGCGGTTCATCCGCCTTCGGGTCAACGTGAATGGTTGACGGCGGGCGGTAGAAGGACACATCCAGATTGTCTTGCTGAATGGAGGCATCCCGTCCCGCCAGCGTTTTCCGGATGAAGTCCTTGAGCCGCTCGGCGTCATAGGTCTCCGCCAGGCGCCGAACCTCAACCTCGCGCAAGCCGTTCGTCCCCGCGCCGGTCAATCCGGCGGCTAGCGCCCGGCGGGCCACCACGTCGGCGGGGACCTTGCCGGATGTTCCCATGTCCGGGGCGCGAAAAAGCGGCACATCTGCGGAGGTGCCCGCATTTGCGTAAAAGTCTCCAACCGTAACAATCTCTGCGAATGTACGGACTTCCGCACGCAAGATCGGCGTGTCCGTGGCAGCCGCGGGCTGCGCCAGGGCCAGAAACACCATGCCCGCCAGTGTCAGAAGACGTCTCATGACCTCACCTGTCCTCACCGGAGTTGCGACGTGGTCGAGTACATTTCGTCGGCGGCCTGAATCACCTTGGAGTTCATTTCATAAGCCCGCTGGGCGGAAATCAGGTCCGCGATTTCGGTGACCGCGTCGACATTGGCCATTTCGAGAAAATATTGCTGAACATCGCCGAAGCCGTCATTGCCCGGATTGTCGACTTGCGGCGCGCCGCTGGCCTCGGTTTCGAGGAACAGGTTGTCACCAACCGCTTCAAGACCCGATTTGTTGACGAAGCGGGCAAGCTCGATCTGTCCGAGATTGACGACCGCACCATCCGGATCGACGATCTGGACCGTCCCGTCCGACGAGATCGTGATATCCTGTCCGTCTTCGGGGATCTCGATGCCCGACAGAACCTGATAGCCATCGACAGTCACCAGTGTCCCGTCGGCATCAAGTTCGAAGGAACCGTCGCGGGTATAGGCCGTGGTGCCGTCGGGCAGCTCGATCTGGAAAAACCCTTCTCCCCGGATCGCGATGTCCAGTTCATTGCTTGTTTGCTCCAGCGAGCCCTGCGACATGATATGGGCTGTCGCGGCGACCTTGACGCCGGAACCGATCTGGACACCGGTCGGCACAATGGTGCCGGCATCCGATGTCTCTGTGCCCATGCGGCGCAGGTTCTGATACAGCAGGTCCTGAAAATCCACGCGCTGGCGCTTGTATCCGGTGGTCCGCAAGTTGGCGACATTGTTCGAAATGACTTCGACATTGCGCTCTTGCGCTTTCATGCCTGTCGCGGCGGTGTGGAGTGCTTTCATGATCTTCTATCCCTGTGCGCGCGATCAGGCTTCAAGTTTGCCGAGTGTGGAAATCGCCTGCTTGCGCAGGTCGTCGCTGTCCTTGACGTATTGAGAAATGCTGGAATATGCCCGCTGGATCTCGATCAGACGGGTCATTTCCATGACGCCTTCGACGTTTGACTGCTCGACCGCCCCCTGGTGCAAGCGGATGTTGTCGACCGGAAACGGTGCAGCGCCTGCAAACAGCGCGTCTCCGACCTGCTCAAGGGTCTGCGGGTTCTCGAAATCGACGATCTGGATCCGCCCGCGCACCCCTTGTGCGGTCGAGATGGTTCCGTCCCGGGCAATTTCGACCTTGCCATCGTCATTGTTGAAGAAGATCGGCCCGGTTTCGGTCAGGACGGCCTGGCCTTCGGCGGTCACCAGCATGCCCTGGCTGTCGAGATGAAACGCGCCGTTGCGCGTGTAGCCCTGTTCGCCTTCGGGCCGTTCGACGACAAAGAAGCCATCGCCTTCGATCGCAAGATCGAACTCATTGCCGGACTGCTTGATTGCGCCGATTTCGAAATCGGTGAAAGTCGCCGCATCATGGACATAGGAGAGCGTCTGGTCCGCGTTCGGAAATCCGGATGCCTCGGCAACCGGCATGAGAAACTCCTGAAAGACGGCCCGTTGGGACTTGTAGCCGCTGGTGTTGATGTTGGCCATGTTGTTGGCGACAACGTCCAGCTGATTCCTTAACGCGGTCTGCCGCGACAGCGCGACAAGTTGTGCGTTCTCCATCATAAATGATTCCTCAATTGCTCCCCGATGAGCCGCAGACCTCCCCAGATCTTTGGCTCCAGATTAAAAAAAGCACGGATCGTGCCAACCAATAAGCTTTTGAGAAACCAGTGTAAAAGCACCAATCAGCGGATGCGTTTGGCAAAACTTTCCGGCACAAATTGTCGTCATGGCAATTCTTGCCGGGTTGGGCGTGGTTAACAAATTGGTAACTTGTCGTTAACCATTAACGCTTTAGAAACCTATGGGCGAAATAGCGCCATTTGGGGTTGGGGATGGCTAACGATACGGCTGCAGACGGCGATGTTGACGCCGGTGCGGAAGCAAAGGCAACTGCGAAATCCCGCAGCAGACGGCTTGTGCTGTTCTCGCTGTTTGGTGCGCTGTTTCTGATACTGATTGCGGGCACGGCCTATTACATCCTTTACGCCGAGGACGGACCTGCGCTGATGCGCGATACGTCTGTCACGGTCGCCGGTGGCGGCGGGTTTCAGCGGCCGGTGGTGTTTTTCGACCTTCCGGAAATGACCGTGAATCTGGCAACCGAGGGCCGCACGACCTATTTGCGGGTCCGGATTGCGCTTGAGGTCGAAAACCGGGCCATGATCGAGCAAATCCAGCCCTTCATGCCGCGCATTCTGGATGCATTTCAGATTTATCTCCGCGAGCTGCGCCCGGCGGATCTTGAAGGGTCCGCTGGGCTATTCAGGCTCAAGGAAGAGCTGTTGCGGCGAATCAATCTGGCTGTTTATCCGGCGCGCGTGGAAGGCGTTCTCTTCAAGGAGATCCTCGTTCAATGAAGGTGCATCATGGCGAACATTGACGATGATGATGTCCTGTCTGAAGAAGATATGGCGGATGCCTGGGGCGTAGCGCTTGCAGAGCAGGGTACCGGCGGCCCGGACGATGACGATCTGGCAGCAGCCTGGGGCGCGGCTCTGGAAGAGCAGGGGGCAGGCAATTCCGACGATATGGCAGCACAATGGGCTGCCATGATCGACGACAGCGAGCCGGACCTGGAAAACGCCACCAGAGGGGCCGACCGTGTTCTCAATCAGGAGGAAATCGACAACCTTCTGGGCTTCAACATCGAGGACACGATTGCCGGGGAGCAAAGCGGCATCCGGGCCCTCATCAACTCGGCAATGGTGTCCTACGAGCGCCTGCCGATGCTGGAAATCGTGTTCGACCGCCTGGTGCGGCTGACCACGACATCCCTGCGCAATTTCACCTCCGACAATGTGGAAGTATCGCTCGATTCGATCAGTTCCGTCCGGTTCGGAGACTATTTGAGCTCGATCCCGCTTCCGGCGATCCTCGGGGTTTTCAAGGCGGAGGAATGGGACGGTTTCGGGCTTGTAACCGTCGAATCCAGTCTGATCTACTCGATTATCGACGTGCTTCTGGGCGGAGGGCGCGGCACGACGGCCGCGCGTGTCGAAGGCCGCCCCTATACCACCATCGAAACCAATCTGGTGCAGCAGATGGTGGAACTCATTCTGCAAGACGCGATGCAGGCGTTTGCCCCGCTGTCTCCGGTGCATTTCAATCTTGAACGGCTTGAGACGAACCCGCGTTTTGCAGCGATCTCGCGGCCTGCAAATGCCGCGATCCTCGTGGAGTTGCGGATCGACATGGAAGACCGCGGCGGCACTGTCGAAATCATGCTGCCCTACGCCACGCTGGAGCCGATCCGCGATCTTCTGCTTCAGATGTTCATGGGTGAGAAATTCGGCCGCGACCCGATCTGGGAAGGCCATCTGGCCACTGAAATCCACGCTGCCGAGGTCGAGGTCGCTGCGGTGTTGTACGAGACATACTTGCCGCTCGGGCGCGTTTTGAACCTGGATGTCGGCCAAACCCTTGTGTTTGATCTCGAACCGAGTGATCCGATCACCGTCAAGTGCAAGAATGTTCCGTTGACCGAGGGAACGCTCGGGAAGGTGGATGATTCGATTGCCATCCGCGTTTCGAAGAACCTGAAAAAACCGAAAATGACACTGGCCGCCTTCGAGCGGGCCCTGCAAAGCGAATTGGAGACCTCATGAGCACCTTGCCCATCGGGATGATGATCGAAGCCCTGGTTGCGGTCTTGCTTGTGGTGACAATTGGCTATTGCTGGATGCTGAACAACCGGCTTCAGCGTCTGCGGTCTGACGAACAGACCCTGCGCGCCACCATCTCCGAGCTGATGACGGCAACCGAAATTGCCGAAAGGGCGATCATCGGTTTGAAAGCCACGGCCAACGAAGCGGACGAGACCCTCGGCAACCGGCTGCAGGAGGCGGAACGGATGTCCTTGCAACTGTCCGAGCAGCTGGACGAAGGCGATGCGGTCTTTGACCGGATCAGCCAGATCGCCGTAGCCGCCCGGACCACGGAACCCGGCCGCGGGGCACCTTCGCAACAGTTTGCTCCCGCCACGGCTCAATCCCCCCGCACCCGGCCAAGCCGGACACAGGAGATCCGAAGCGCTGCGTCAGAAGCCGCGGCACGTCTGG
The DNA here is from genome assembly GCF_009711355.1 of Roseibium sp. RKSG952. Taxonomy (NCBI): domain Bacteria; kingdom Pseudomonadati; phylum Pseudomonadota; class Alphaproteobacteria; order Hyphomicrobiales; family Stappiaceae; genus Roseibium; species Roseibium sp. RKSG952. Next base: position 17,236 of record NZ_SMMF01000901.1, read on the forward strand.
AACGGATCCGCCGCCGGGCGGAAGGTGCGGCTGCATGAATGTGAGACTGCTTCCCCTGGTCGCGATCTCGGCGGGTGCCTTGCTCCTGCTGAAGCTGCTGGGATTTGCATTCAACGAGGAACCCCGTGTTGCGGCCGTTCGCGAAGCCGTCGCTCAAAACGTGAATACACAGCCCGCACCGCCGCCGGACACCCTGGATGTTCCGCCATTGCCGGAGGGCGCAGACGGACCGTTCAGACCGTTGCCCGCCTTCCCGGACAATCTGGAAATAGGAGGCTCTGCGGCCGAGCGCGCGGTGCTTGAAAGCCTGGGGAAACGACGCGAGACATTGGCGGAGCAGGAGGGGCAGCTCGAGCTGCGCGAGAAGCTCCTGCAGGCGACAGAGCAGCGCATCCAGCAGAAGCTCGATGAACTGAAACTCATGGAGGCGCGGATCGAAACGGCGGTCCAGCAGCAGGAGCAAAAGGAAGACGCCGAGATTGCCGGACTGGTGACGATGTATGAGAACATGAAGGCCAAGGATGCAGCGCGGATTTTCGATCAGCTGAACATCACTGTGCTGATGAAGATCGTCCGCCAGATGAACCCCCGCAAGATGGCCGACATTCTGGGAAGGATGTCCCCGGATGCAGCGGAGCGCTTGACCATGGCCATGGCCGGCGAAAACGACGTTGTTGCTGCGCGGGAACAGGTCCCGATGGCGCGGATGCCGGTCGAACCGGCCGATTTGCCGAAAATCCCGTCCAACTGACCGGGCAAGATGCACTTTAAGGCACCGATGTAGTGGCGCATTAACCTCCCTTCGCGTAAAACGGGAGGTGGTAAGCTGCGGGGAAGACGGGCGTGAAAAAGCGCAACATCAATTTGACGGCCAACGAAATGCGTTGGGGGGCAAGGGTCCGGTCTGGCGTTTACAGTGCCGTTCAGTGCATTATCCTTGGCCTTGCCGTCCTGTACCTGACCATATCCTCCGCAAGCGCCCAGACCGGCGTTCCGGTTGCGGTTGAAGCGGCTGCGCAGCCCGGCTATGGCCGGATGATCTTGACGTTCAAGGACCGGACACTTCTGCCAAACTATGATGCGGTTATCACCGGAGGTGTCCTGCGCATTTCCTTCGAGGAGCCGATAGACATCAACGTGGATGATGTCCCGCTCTATCTCGGCGATTACATCAGCATTGCACGCAGCGATCCGGATGGCAGTGCGATTCGTTTTGCGCTGAAGGAGCGCTTTCGCATCAACACGCTTGAGGCCGGAGAAAAGCTGTTTGTCGACCTGTTGCCTTCAACCTGGCAAGGGCATCCACCCGGCCTTCCTGACGATGTTGTCCGGGACCTTGCGCAACGTGCGGAAGAGGCCCTGCGGCGCGCCCGGTCGCTTGAACAGGCGCGATTGAAAGCACAGGAGGGACCGGCCGTCAGTTTGCGGGTCGGACAGCATCCCACATTCACCCGGCTGGTGTTTGACTGGTCGATCCTGTTCGACAGTGCCTTTGTCCGCGAAGACGACCTGATTCGGGTCACGTTCAATCATCCGGCCCAACTGGACGTCTCCGAACTGAAAGCCCGGTTGCCGGACGGTGTCGTCGATGCGACCGCTTTTCTCGACGAGGGAAAACTGAAGTTCTTGATGCGTGTCGAGCCGTCGGTGGACATTCGGGCGTTCCGTGAAGACCGGACCTATGTCATCGACATAACGCCGAACCGGCCCGGCAACGCCACGGATTCGGTGAATGCCCTGATCGACAGCCGCTTGTCGGGCACAATGAATGACTCGTGGGAGGATGTTGTTGTCGCCACCGGGGTGCGGCCCGGCGATGGTCCTGCAGAAATTAGACGTGTCGACGGTCACCAGGCAGGAAGTCAAGGGGCGGCATCCGGGACGGAAGCCGATACTGCGGTCGCGTTTGACGGCGTACCTCCGGCACAGGACACGCCTCCGGCGCCCCGGACGCAAAGGGAAGCGCCTGCCACGGCGGCTGCGTCTGCTGCGGATAACCAGGCTGCAGTTCCCGGTGCCGTGAGCTCGGCGGCAACAGACGTGCCGCCAACAAGCAGACTTGCATCGAACATTCCAAGGCGGAAGCCGATTTTGCCGTCGCAGGCCGAAGGCGGTTCATCCCGATCTGGAACGCCTCTGGCGGTTCCGCCGCCCGACACTTCTGAACAGCGTCCGCCAGCCGCCTCTCAGGCGGCCTTGCAGCCGGAGCCGAAGCTTCAGGTTGGTTCCCCTCCGGCCGTTCCGGAGGCTGTCGGAGGCGAGCCTGTATCCCCGCCTGCAGATGTTGCGGAGAATCAGCCGCGCCCGGTCCCGGCGCCTGCATCGGCTGCCGCTGATGAGGTTGCCTCTGCCGCGATTGGGGGGCAAACCCGAAGTTACTCACGTGGGGCGGATCGGGACGTGCCGCCGCCCATGGACCTGAATGTCGACAGCGCAACAAGCGATGTCTGGCGCGCAAATGGCGGGCGCAATCACGCGGACGCAGGATCGCCCGAACAGCCGCCTGAAAATGCCGGTGACGAAGCCCGGGCCTTTGTTGCCGCCGAGGCGCGGCGGATCGGAAACACGGTCCGCGTCGTGTTTCCGTTCTCGGAGCCCGTTGCCAGTGCGGTCTTCCGGCGGGACAGCAGCATCTGGCTGGTGTTTGACACCGATGCGACGATAGACGTGCGTGCTCTGGCATCAGCCCTTTCCGATACTGCGGAGGAGGTTTCCGTTCGCCAGTATGACGGCTATCAGACGCTGCGCATGGATATGGTTGACCCGGTGCTGGCCACGGCAGGGATTGACGGGAATGCCTGGTCCCTCGTGATCGGTGACCTGATCATAGAGCCTTCGATCCCGCTGAAGCTTGAGCGGAATGTACTCGGTGACGGCGAAGCGGCGCTTCGCGTGTTGTTCAAGCAGCCGCACGCCATCCGGCAGATTGAAGACCCGTTCGTGGGGGACACGATCACGCTGGTTACCGGCTTCGGCCCGCCGCGCGGCCTTTTGAAGACACAAAGTTTTGTCGATCTGGATGCCCTGAGCTCGGCTCACGGGATTGCAATCGCTCCGAGGTCCGACGGTGTCAGTCTTGCGATTGTTGGCGATGATGTCCTGATCCAGCGGGATGGCGGACTGTTCCTGTCCAACAGGAACCTTCGAACCGGCTCAAGTGTGTTCAACAATGTGATCGATCCGAACGGTCCCGGTCATGTGGAGTTTGTGGCCCTGTCGACCAATGGGCCCGGGTCCTATCGGGACCGGTTGCATTCCTTGCAAGACCGTCTCAGCGCAGCGCCGGAAGGTGATCGCCGCGAAATCCTGATGGAGATGTCCCGGTTCTATCTGGCCCATCAATTCGCGCCGGAAGCCCTCGGGCTGATGAAGCTTGCGGTCGAGGAAGATCCGGCCCTTGCGGAGAACAGTTCGTTCAACCTGATGATGGGTGCGGCTCAGGCCATGGCCAACAGGCCGGAAGAGGCGCATCCTTATTTGAACCGGCCCGACCTCAAGAACAGTCCTGATGCCGCGATCTGGCAAACCATTGTTGATACCGCCTTGGGAAACTGGACGAGTGCCCGCATATCCATGCCACGGGGACGGGCCGTTATCGGAAACTATCCGGCTCCGATCCAGGCGGAGTTCAACCTTGCCGCAGCCCAGGCCATGATCGAGTCCAATGACTTCGGAGTGGCCAGCGGGATCCTCGCAGAGATCGAACCGAGTTCGGTGTCCGCGGCGCAGGCGGCGCGCTATGACATTCTGAGGGGCCGGGTTGCCGATGCCTCCGGGCGTTCCCGGGAAGCCCTGACCGTCTTTGACATGGTGATGAAGTCCGATGACCGGCCGCGTGCTGCAGAAGCCGAGTACCGCGCCTTGCAGATCCGGTACCGGGACGGGGATTTGGGGATCGATGAAGCCATCCACCGGCTTTCGGGGCTGGCAACGTCCTGGAGGGGGGATGAGATCGAGCTCAAGACCCTGCGGTTTCTGGCGCGGCTTCAGGCGGAAAAGGGCAATTACCGGGAGGCTTTCGAGGCCATGAAATCCGCTCTGCAGGCGGATGCGGACGCGGATACGACGCGGCTTTTGCAGGAAGAGATGAAGGCGCTGTTTGCCACGCTCTATCTTGACGGCAAGGTTGACGTGTTGTCGCCGATCAAGGCGCTTGCCCTCTATTACGACTTCCGCGAATTGACGCCGGTTGGCCGTCAGGGTGATGAAATGGTTCGTGTTCTGGCAAAGCGTCTCGTGGAAGTGGACCTGCTCGACCAGGCGGCCGAACTGTTGCGCCATCAGGTCGATAACCGGCTCAAGGGTGCTGCCCGTGCCCAGATAGCCGCTGATCTGGCTGCGATCTACCTTATGGACCGGAAGCAGGAAGAGGCGCTGCGGGTGTTGAGCATCACCCGGCAGAGCAATCTGCCCTCCACGCTGGAGCGCCAACGCAACATTGTCGAAGCGCGGGCGCTGACTGCAAGTGGCCGTCCCGATCTGGCGCTGGAACTGGTGCGGAACATGCGCGGCGCTGATGTTGACCGGCTGCGTGCCGACACGTTCTGGGCGGCCCAGAGCTGGCGGGAAGCAGGCGAGGAGCTTGAGGCCATGCACGGGTCAAGGTGGTCGGACCACATTGCCCTGGCCCCGCAAGAGCGTGAGGACATTCTCAGGGCCGCGATTGCCTATTCCCTTGCCGGGGACCAACTCAGTCTGGACCGGCTTCGGACCAAATACATGCAAAAGATGTCCGATAGCGAACACGCTCTGGCCTTCGAGGTTGTCACAAGACCGATCGAGACGCAGGGCGTCGAGTTTCTCGAAGTTGCCAACGCGCTCGCCAACACCGATACGCTGGAAACCTTCATGGACGAGTATCGGCGGCAATACATGACCCCGGCCTCGGACACGGGGCAGGTGGCGGCAGCCAACGGGAATGCCGAATCCTGAAGCGGCCTGCTGTAGAGCACAGCCAATGCAATGGGATGGCGTGCAGACCGCGCGCCCGTTAGGCGGGTCAGCCGGCTTGACGGGCCTGCCTCTGCCTTTCGCTCTTGAAGCGCGATACAAGGGCCGGGATCTCCCGCGTGCCGCGGTCGAGAAGTGCGCATCGGCGCTCAAGAAAGCAGCGGTAGGTGCGGGTGCTGATACCGGCCTGCAACAGCAACATCATGATCGTGATATTGGCATGAGAGTGGACGGTCTCCGTAACCGCCTTGAGGCTCAGTCCCAGCTCCCGGCTGATGAGCCAGATCACGGCATCGAGACGGTCTTCGTTCAACAGAGCCTGTACCAGCGCATCGAATGACAGGTCGCCACCGGGAAGGTGCCATTGCCTAGGACCTGTATTCGGAGCTGCACGGGCGAAGAGCCTGACGGGATCGTTTTTCAAGCTGGGGCAGCTGGCAGCCAGACGATCCAGTCCATCGGTTTCAATTGCCGAGACAAGAACCGGGGGGACCATTGGAAAGCGGGTCTCGATGATTTGTTCCTGTGTCTTCCGGAACGCCTGATCCTGAAGGGCGCGCTTCGCGAGAGCGGCAAGCGTGTCATGTTCGTGGGTGGCGAAAATCAGGATTGCCACGCTGGCCCTAAGGGAAATCGGCGCGGCGAGATTGGCGAGCAAGATATGGCAGACGGTTCGCGCACCTCGTGCGACCAAGACGTCGGAAATGTCTTCCGTGAGATCGTGGCGGCTGGCCAAGGCCATCCTGTGGAGGTCCGAGCCTTCGCGCGCGAGCCGGAGCAAAGTATCATGGCTGACCGACTTGCAGCTTTCGATCACCGGGCGCGAGATGTCGAACTGGTCGAAGGCCAGCTTGTCTGCAAGTTCGGGGGTCAAATGTTCGGTGCGCGCCAGACCGGCAGCCAGCTCTGCCCTTACCCGCGTCGACAGTTGATCGAAGACGGTGACAACGATCTTGCAGAACAGGTCCTTTTCGACCTCTGTTGGAACACGATCACCGGACCTGTGATATTCGGCCATGAGTTGCCGGACAAGTTCGGATCTTGCCTCCGGTGCCTTGAGTCTGGCCAGATCTAAAAGGTGTTCTTGCAGCACGAGCCATCAACCAGGTTTGGGGCGAATCAATTGTTGCCGTGACGTCCACTATTATTGCCACGGCAGGCCAAGGCACGTCCATAGCGTGTGCGGGATGTGTTATCAATCAAACGCGAGCCGGCCGGCAGGGTTAATTGCACGCGCGGTCTTTTCGAACCTGTTTGCTATCCGCCCCCGAAACTCTGGATCAGTGAGCCCGCAACCAGGTTCCAGCCGTCCACCAGCACGAAGAAGATCAGCTTGAACGGCAATGAAATCACGACCGGCGGCAGCATCATCATGCCCATGGACATCAGAACCGATGCGATGACCAGATCAATGATCAGAAACGGGAGATAAAGCAGAAACCCGATCTCGAAGGCGCGTCTCAGTTCACTGATCATGAATGCCGGAACAAGGACACGCAAGGAGACCTCTTCGGGGCCTTCCGGCGCACTTTGCCCGGACATTTCCTGGAACAATGCGAGGTCCGATTCGCGGACCTGTTTCAACATGAACGTGCGGAACGGGCCGGACGCGCGCTCGAAGGCCTGGGTGATGTCGATGCTGCCTTCCACGAGGGGTTTGACGCCCTCGTCATAGGCCTGCTCGATCGTGGGGGCCATGATGAACGCGGTGAGAAACAGCGCCAGACTGATCATGACCGTGTTTGGCGGGGCCGTCTGCAGGCCGATTGCCGACCGCAAGAGCGACAGTACGACCACGATCCGGGTGAAACTCGTCACCATCACCAGAAACGATGGGGCAAGCGACAACACGGTGAGCAGCGCAACCAGCTGAACCGCGCGTTCCGTCACCGTGGAATCGTTTGAAAAGTCGAGCGTGATGGCCTGACCAAATGCAGGCGCCGCCAGACACACAGAAAGGCCGGCGAGGCCGGCCAAAAGTCCCACCCATCCAAAAGGACGGCCAAGCCGTCTTTTGATCATTTTTTGGGCCCGTGGAACTCGCCTAGGAGTTTCGCCATCTCATCCTCAATCGGATTTCTGTCATCGACCGGCAGAGTTTGGTCCGGTCCGCTCACCTTCGGCGTCATCACAAGATTCGCCTCTGGCGCAGTGTGACCGTCTTTGAGCGCCGTTGCAGCCTGCCGGGGCGGCTTATCCTCAGTATTTGTGACATGAGATACGCTAGGCGAAGTCTGTGCGTGAGGGGACGGCTTGAAAGGTGCTGCAATCGGAGGGGCAGAGCCTGAAGATACCGGCGGCACGATATCTGCCTTGAGCACCGGGCTCATTGTCTGGTCATCGCCGTAAACGTCTGCCGGGATCTGGTCGGATGATGAAGAAAAGGAAGGTTCGCTGCGCGTCTCTTGTCCCTTGCCGGAAAACAGGGCGGTCCTGACGCGTGAGGCGGGACCCGAGGCTGGCGGTGTGACTTGCCGGGGGGAGGCGGCTTGAGACTTGGTCCGGCTGCCTGTCGGGCGCGCGACGCTGTCTGCGAAGCTGGTCACAAAGTCTTTTTTGCCTGGCTCACTTGCGGAAGAGGTTCGTGGTTCTGCCTTGGCGGTTTCCACTGTGGCTTTTTTCGGCAAGCTTGTGTCGATTGCCGGCCCCAAAGCCGCTGCGGGTTTTGAATTTTGCACGGGAGGACGGGGCGCGGCTGGTGCCGAGGGTGTTTTTGGGCTGGGCTCCGGAGCCGGTTGTGACTGGTTTGCGGGAGGTGTCCGCGGAGCGGCGGCCGCAGCCGGGACATCGGCCACCCGGTCTTGCATCTTTGGCGCTGCGGCTTTTGGCGCGGATGCCAGCCGGTTTTCTGCCGAAGGGCGCGGCGGGGGCACGTCGCCCTCGTCCAGTCTCGGACCCGGCGCTGACGGTGCGGGCGGGGTGCCAGTTGTCTTGCCGCGGGTGATGCCCTGTTCGACCACAACGTCGGTCGGACCTCCGATCAGGATCAGGTGTTCCACATTGTCCCGGCGGACCAGGACAAGGCGGCGGCGTGTGTCCACGGTGGCAGAATCAGTCACGGCGATCCGGGGTTGGCGCCCCCGGATCGGGTTGATGCGCCCGCCTGCCAGCTTCTTCAGGATAAAGAAAAAGATGGCAACCAGACCCAGGACCATGGCCAGAGAGACGACAAAGCTGATTGACCTTGCGAGTCCGTCCCCGAGACCGAATGTGCTTTCAATCCATTCGTACATACAAACCTCTTCATGCAAGGCTGCAAAGCACTTGCGGCATTTTTGCGGCTGCGCTCGCCCGGGTGTTTTGAAGCGCAACCGGGGCAGGCTTCGAAACGCTGTCCGGGCGCAGGGTTAACAGGAAGCCGGAGAGCCTGCTCTTCCTGTGACGAGCCTTGTTGCGTTTTGCAAGACAAGTACCGGAGTTGCTGCGGCATTTATACAGCTAAGGCACTGGCACTTCATATTATTAATGGATCGTTAACCAATTGCGGCGAAACCTTGTCACGGTTGGTTAATGCAAGGTGACCCTTATGGCGCTTACGGATCTGCCTCTGTTTCAGGCCTTGAAGTCGAAAATGCAATGGCATCAGGTCCGCCAGGGTGTGCTTTCACAAAATATCGCCCATTCGGATACACCCGGATACGGCGCCAAAGACCTGAAAGCCTATTCGTTCAGGGATCATGTCGAGCGCCAGACAATGCCCCTGCAGACCGTGCGCACCGACAGCGGGCACCTCACCGGAGCAGTGTCAGACTCGGCGCTTGGACGGGGAACCGAAGAGGTGGGCTTTGAAATCACGCCGAGCGGCAACAGCGTCGTGCTTGAAGAGCAGATGATGAAGGTGACCCAGAACCAGATGGATTATCAGGCCGCCACCACGCTTTACACCAAGGGTCTGGGTCTTCTGCGGACAGCCCTTTCAAAGAATGCCTGACCGGCCTGACGGCCTAGGAGTTTGAGCGATGGACCTCATCAAATCCCTTTTCATTTCAGCCTCGGGCCTCAAGGCCCAGACCGGGCGCATGAAGGTGATCGCGGAAAACATCGCGAACGCAAACTCGGTCGCCACAACCCCTGAACAAGATCCCTACCGCCGCAAGATACCGACCTTTCGCAGTCACTTTGACAAGGAAGTCGGCGCTGATGTGGTCGAGCTTGGGCGCATTGCCGAGGATCAGTCGGAGTTCAAAACCCGGCACGAGCCCGGCCACCCGGCCGCAGACGCGAACGGGATGATTCGGGAGCCGAATGTCAGCACGCTGGTCGAGACCGTCGACATGCAGCAGGCGCAGCGCTCCTACGAGGCCAACCTCAATGCCATTCAGGCAACCCGCCAGATGCTTCAGCGCACGATCGACATCCTGCGGGCCTGAAGCGGGATTGCTTCAAGAGTAACGACTAAGAGACCGAGACCATGTCCACGCCGTCAATTGCCAGCAACGCCTATCAGATGGTTCAGCGACTCGCCGGGCAGGCCATGCCCGCAGAACCGCCCCTTGAAGCCGGCAGCCGGCCCGATTTTGGCCAGATGGTTCATCAGGCTGTCGAGAGCGTTGTGGATAAGGGGCAGGCTGCGGACCAAAAAGCGATCGGCCTTGTGGAAGGCAAGGCGGATGTCGTTGACGTGGTGACCGCGATTGCGGAAACCGAAGTGGCGCTGGAAACGATGGTAACCGTGCGCGACCGCGTGATTTCGGCCTATGAGGAAATCATGCGCATGCCGATTTAACCACCTGACCGGGGCGGGCGATGACTGGAGGAGAAGTACTCGACATAGCACGCGAAGGCGTCTGGACGATGATTTTGATCGCAGCGCCCGCCATGCTCGTCGGTCTCGGCGTCGGTGTCGTGATCGCCCTGTTTCAGGCCTTGACGCAAATCCAGGAAATGACCCTCGTTTTCGTTCCGAAGATCCTTGCGATCTTCGTGACGCTGATGATCAGCCTGCCCTTCATGGGGCAGGCGCTGGCAGCATATATGGCGCGTTTGACCGAACTCATCCTTACCACCTCCTGAGGCGGGCCGGTTCATGACGGTCAACCTGTCCTTTCTGCCCGAGGTGACCGCGACCTTCCTTTTGATATTCGCGCGCCTTGGCACCATGATCATGCTGCTGCCCGCACTGGGGGAAAGCACGATCCCGACCCGGATCAGACTGTCCGTCGCCCTTGCCATCACCTTTGTGCTCTATCCGATGGCCTCGGCCGATTATCCGCCCGACCTGGTCTCCAGCCTGCCGCGCCTCCTGGGCTTTCTGGCAAGGGAAATGGCTGTGGGATTTGCCATCGGTCTGAGTGCCCGTCTGATCACTTCGGCCCTCAGCACCGCCGGCATGATCATGGCGAGCCAGTCGGGGATGGCGTTTGCGCTTGGATCGGATGTTGCGAACGAAGGCCAGCAAGGGGCCTTGTTCGGCAACTTTCTGGTGCTCCTCGGGGTGACATTGGTGTTCGTGACCGATACCCACTATCTGATCATCGCCGCCCTGCATGACAGCTTTGAGCTTTTTCCGCCCGGAAACGCTGTTCCTGTCGGCGACTTCTCCCAATATGCCGTTCAGGCGGTTGCCGAAATGTTTTCCATCGCCATGCGCATGAGCGCGCCGTTTCTGGTGGTGGGCATTGTTTTCTATTTCGGGCTCGGGCTGTTGAACAAGCTGATGCCGCAGCTTCAGATCTTTTTCATTGCCATGCCTGTAAACATTACGCTCGGACTGTTGCTTCTCATGGTTCTTGTGGCCACCATCATGATGTTCTACCTGGACCATTTCCAGCAATCGCTCGGCAAGTTTATCGCCGGTTAGGGAGTTCCGATGGCCGACGATACCGACGACTCGGAAAAAACCGAGGACCCCACACACAAACGCTTGCGCGAAGCGCATGAAAAGGGGGATGTGGCGAAGTCGCAGGAAGTCAGCACCTGGTTCACGCTGGCCGGGGCGACTATCATGATCGCGTTCTTTGCGCCAACGGTGGTCAGCCTGCTTGGAAGCGAACTCAAGGGCTATCTGGAACACGCGCATCATATTCCGACTGATGGCACTGCCCTCGGCCATCTTTGGCGCAATACGGGCTTCATGGTGGCGCTGATTGTTGCCGTTCCGCTCCTTGTCGTTGTCCTGATGGCGGTTGCCGGCAATCTGGTTCAGCATCAAATGCTGTTCACCACCGAGACGATCAAACCGAAACTTTCCAAGATATCGCCGGTCTCCGGGTTCAAGCGGCTGTTTTCAAGCCAGAGCCTCATGAATTTCGCAAAGGGCATGCTGAAGCTCGTGATTGTCGGGGCCCTGATGGTTGCCGTGCTGTGGCCGCATCGGGACGAAGCGGAAATCATGATCTTTGCCGACACGACGATCGTTCTCGAAGAAGCCCGTGTACTGATCCTCCAGCTTCTGGCGGCAGTGCTCGCAGCCATGACTGTCATTGCGGGCGCTGATTTTCTCTATCAGCGGCACACGTGGTTCCAGAAGCAGAAAATGACCCTGCGCGAAGTCAAGGAAGAGTACAAACAGACCGAGGGCGACCCTCTGATCAAGGGAAAGATCCGGCAACTCCGCATGGAGCGGGCGCGCAAGCGCATGATGGCCGCAGTGCCGGAGGCCACCGTCGTCGTGACGAACCCGACCCACTATGCGGTTGCACTCAAATACGAAGACGCCATGGGCGCGCCGCTGTGTCTGGCCAAGGGGGTGGATGCGGTTGCCTTGAAAATACGCGAAGTTGCGAAGGAGGCGGACATACCGGTTGTCGAGAACCCTCCGCTCGCCCGTGCGCTTTATGCAAATGTTGAAATCGAACAGGAAATCCCCGAAGAGCATTACAAAGCGGTGGCCGAAGTGATCGGCTTCGTCTTTAAGATGCGAAAGCGGACGAGCTGGCGCGGAAACTGACAGGTCTGCGGTTGATCTTCGCTTGCGGGCATCGAAAAGTTGGAGCGGGTCTGTGCCGATGAATCGCGCCGGGGGAGCAAAGCATGAATGATCTGAACAGTGCGCCGATGGCACCGGTGATCGACCGGCCAGAGCGATCGGGCAGCATCTGGTTGCTGATCATGCTGACCGTCCTCCTGATCGGCGCGGTCGCGGCTTTTGTTTCGCTCGAAGAGACCGTGGCACGCCCGTTTGTGCTTGGCTTTCTCGGGGTGCTGGCGGTCATTGGCGTCTTTTGCCTGTTCGCCGGGGCAATCGGTATCTTGCACCTGTCGTCGCGTTCCTCCCGCAACCCGATCGCCACCGCGTTCTTGAACAGTCTCGATGACGGGGCACTGGTCACCGATCTCGATGGACGGCTGATTTACGCCAATCAGGCCTATGCCGGCCTGACCGGTGCCCAAGCATCCGCTGACGTCAGAGTGGTCGAACGGGTCTTTTCCCATGACCCGGAAGCCGCCGATGCGATCTTCCGGTTGTCCCATGCCATGCGCGAAGGACGGCGCGCGCAAGAAGAGATCCGCATGGGGCACCCGCTCGGCCGGCCGGAAGGTCCGGCGTGCTGGTACCGGGTTACCGTACGCCCCATCGCGACGTCGCGGAGCGAGGGCGGTTCGGGGCAGGTTCTTGCCGTCTGGCAAATCTCGGACATCACCCGGGACCGGGCGGAACAGGAGGACTCGTTTCAGGAACTCCAGCGGGTCATCAACTTTCTCGATCACGCTCCAGCCGGGTTCTTTTCCTGCGACAATTCGGGCCGCGTTGTCTATCTCAATGCGACCCTGGCCGACTGGCTGGGATATGATCTGGCGCAGTTCCAGGCAGGTGAACTGAACCTGAATGCCATTGTCCGTGGCGATGGAACCGAGCTGATCCGGTCCTTGAAGGGGCATGCGGGAGAAGTTCGCAGCGAGACACTCGATCTGGACTTCGTGACCCGGAGCGGACGCAGCTTTCCCGTGCGTTTGCTGCACAAGGTGCCTTTTGGCGAGAACGGACTTCCCGGTGACAGCCGGACGCTGGTGCTGAACCGGTCGCGCGGCGAGGAGGTTTCCGAGGCGCTGCGCGCCGCAGAAGTCCGGTTCGCGCGGTTTTTCAACAACACGCCGATTGCAATTGCCTCGCTGGACCACGAAGGCCGGGTTCTCAGAACCAACGCGCCGTTTCTCAGGCTGTTCTCGACCGTCGATCTTTCGAGCGAGTCACCCAAGCTGACCGACTACGTTGCCGAGAGCGGGCGCGGGGATCTTGGCAAGGCGCTGTCCTCGGCGGCCCGGGGCATCAGCAAGATTGCCCCGATCGACATACCCTTGAGCGAGGGAAATGACGTGCGCTCGGCGACCTTCTACATTTCCGCCGTCGAGGACGGGGAAGGCGACGGCGAGGCGGCAATCGTCTATGCGCTGGAGACCACGCAGCAGCGGGCATTGGAAGCGCAGTTCGCCCAGAGCCAGAAGATGCAGGCGATCGGTCAGCTCGCCGGCGGCGTGGCGCATGACTTCAACAACGTCCTGACCGCGATCATCGGGTTCTCGGATCTGCTTCTGGCAAGCCACCGCCCGACTGACCCGTCGTTTCAGGACATCATGAACATCAAGCAGAATGCCAACCGGGCGGCCGGTCTGGTACGCCAGTTGCTGGCGTTTTCGCGCCGCCAGACCTTGCGCCCGCAGAGACTGTCCCTGAATGACGTGCTGGCGGACCTCTCCATTCTGCTCGACCGGCTGCTTGGCGAGAAAGTCGAACTCAAGGTGATCCATGGCCGGGATTTGTGGCCGGTGATGGCGGATGTGAACCAGCTTGAGCAGGTGATTGTCAATCTGGCGGTCAATGCCGGGGATGCCATGCCCGACGGCGGGCGCCTGACCATCCGGACGCGGAATGTCCCGGAGGCGGAATCGACCACGTTCGAGAACACCCGCGGCATGCCGCCGGGCGAATATACGTTGATCGAGGTGGAGGATACCGGTCACGGGATTCCATCCGGCATCATGGAAAAGATTTTCGATCCGTTCTTTTCGACAAAGGAAGTCGGCAAGGGAACCGGACTTGGGCTGTCAACCGTCTACGGCATCGTCAAGCAGACCGGCGGGTTTGTCTTCTGCAGCTCGGAAACCGATTCGGGGACGACTTTCCGGCTGTTCCTTCCGCGGTTTGTGCCGGCGGTCGAAGAATCCAGGAAGCCGGAGGCAGAAGAACCGGAAAAGGAAAAGGTCGCGGACCTGACCGGTTCGGCATCTATTCTTCTGGTCGAAGACGAGGAGGCTGTGCGGGCATTTGCGGCAAGGGCCCTAGCGTCGCGCGGCTACACGGTCCACGAAGCGTCATCCGGTACGGAAGCCCTTGAAGTCATGAACGAGACAGGCGGCAAGGTCGATCTGGTCGTGTCCGATGTGGTGATGCCGGAAATGGACGGGCCGACGCTGCTGGTCGAGTTGCGCAAGATCCGGTCTGACCTGAAGATCATCTTCGTGTCGGGTTATGCGCAGGATGCGTTCGAGGAAAACCTGCCGGAAAACGAGAAGTTCTTCTTTTTGCCCAAGCCCTTCACGCTGAAGCAGCTGGCGACGACGGTCAAGGAGGTCCTCGACAGCTGAGCGCTTTGCAGGAAGGCTTGCGGTTGTCCCGGTGTCAGTCTGCATTGTCTGCGCCGAAGCCCTTGGGCATAGTGCAATCGGAGTGTGCATCACGCGAGGTCTGAATGTTCGAACGCAAGCTGATCATCCTGTTTGTCTTGGTGGTCTTCGGGCTGTTCCTCGCGAACGAGATCAGCAGGCTGTTTTTTGCGTATTCGTCCGATGCATTCGTGGTCTCTGACCATGCGCGCATTTCGCCAACGGTTCCAGGGCTCCTGGTCGAATTGCATGTTGTGAATGATACGGATGTCACCAAGGGAACGCCGCTGTTCACGCTTGACCAGACCCCTTACAAACTGGCTGTCGAAAGTGCCGAGGCCAACAAGGCGGTCGCCGAGCAAGCGCTGAAGGTTGCAAAGGATGCGGTTGCGGAAGCCGCCGCCAGTATCAAGTCCGCGCAAGCGGTGCTGAGAGATACCGAGGCGACCCAGGCGCGGATTGCCGCTCTGAAGCAAAAGGGATTTAGCACGCAACAGGCGCTCGACGATGCCAATCGGAACCTGACAGAGGCCCGTGCCGAGTATGAGAGTGCAGTTGCCGCACAAAACAGTGCGCAAGACCAGCTTGCACAACGGATTGCGCAGATGCGCGATGCGCAAGCGACACTTGCCACGGCCCAGTACAATCTGGAGCAAACGGTCGTCCGGGCTCCTTTCGACGGTCAGGTGGTGCCGTTCAGCACCAAAGCTGGCCAGTACCTGAACGCAGGTGACATTGCGATGGTGCTGGTTGCCGGTGATGCGTACCGCCTGGTCGCGAACGTCCACGAACAGCACATCCAGTATATCCGCCCGGGCCAACCGGTTTACTACATGGTGTCGACGGTTCCATGGCGTATCTTCAAGGGAAAGGTCCGTGGCGTTTCGCGGGGCATTTCCCGTTCGCCGACCCAGCAGATTGCGCTTCCCTATATTGATCCGGACACCGGCTGGATTCGATTGTCACAACGCTTTCCGATCGATATCGACCTCGCACCGGATGCGGGTGACAACCAGAAATTCATGGGAAGTGATGCACGTGTCCTCATTTTGAACCGTTCACCCGAACCGGCCGTTTCAGGATCCGCCGGGGCGGCCCGATGACCCATGTTGACGGCCTTCGCTTGAGAACGGCTGTTGCTTGTTGGGCAGCCGTGTTCGTGTCTCTGCTGCTTGAGTTGCAAGAACCCTGGTGGGCGGCGATCTCGGCTTTTATCGTGTCTCACTCGGACCGCAAGACGATTGTCACAAAGAGCCTGCTCAGGGTGATCGGCACCATTATCGGCAGCGTTCTGGCGTTTTATGTTGCAACGCAATTTGCCGGTCAGGATTTTCTGGTCGTCGCGTTGATGGCGATATCCGTCATGGCCGGTATCTACAAGCGCTATACGAGCCGCTATGCCTATGCTTGGGTTTTGGGCAGCATCACCGGGGTTCTGGTGGCTTATGTCTCTCTGGCTACGCCCGGCGAAACCCGCGAGTTTGCCATCAATCGCGGCATGGAGATCATTGTTGGCGTGCTCACGACGATGGTGATCGAATTGTTGTTCAATCTCCATCCCAAGGAAGAGAAGAGCAGCTTCGGGCCGGGCAGTGTCGATGAGGATACGCGCAGGCATGCCATGGAAGCGGGTGTTTTTGGCGGTTTCGTGCTTGTGGTTATCGTGCTGCTCGACAAGCTATTCGGGTTGCCTTCACCGGTCCAGATCATCATCACGAGCCTTGTGATGATCCAGCTGCGGATCGGCTTCACCCACGAAATGGCATATCACCGGTTGTTCGGATGCCTCTTGGGCGGCGTGTCCGGTCTGGCCGTGGTTTATTTTCTGCCGTCGAACTTTGTTGTCTGGTCCGTGTTTCTTCTGTTCGGGATATTCACTTTCTCCGGCCTCCATTTCAGCGGCGACCGGCATGCATATGTCGGCACGCAGTCCGTGATCGCGTTCCTGATGACCATGATCACCGGCAACGGGCCGCCATCATCGATTGCGCCCGTGCTTGACCGGCTGGCGGGTATCCTGATCGGCGTCATCATCCTTGTGATCGGCAACCTGCTTGCTGCAGATCTTGGCTTCGGTCGTGACGCGGCCAAAAAGGCGGAAACCGGAAAGTGACAGCCCCCGGTTTCGCCGGTCCAGAAAGGGTTCATTTTACGGTGTAGTCGAATTCCTTGCGCAAGAAGACGGTGAAGAAGATCAAGGTGGCGGCGGTTACGAAAATATACAGGGCCCAAAGCGGCCATGCCGAGGGGGACTGGAGCAGGGATGCGCCTGCTGTAAAGCCCGCGCTGACGATGATGAACAGGCCGCTGACGAGGGCGTTTGCACTTCCTCCTGCCTGCGCGAAACGGGCGAGGCATTTCGAGTAACCGTTTGGCCAGATGGTTGCCATCAGGAAGTAGATGACCCCGGACGGCACGACCAGCGCCGCGACGCTGAAGACGCCGGACAGGTCCAGGGCCAGCATGGCGAGGCTGATCAGGAGCGAGGTTCCGGCGGCAACAGCGATGGTGTGGCGAACCCGGACTTTTGTGCTCACCAGCCGATTGAAAAAGTTGCCGGCCAGCCAGAGGGCGCCCAGGACCAGCTGCAGGTGTCCGTAAAAGATCGGGCTGTGATGCAGGTTGGTCTGGATGTAGAAGGGGGCAAGAACCTCGAAGCCGTACATGACCGAAATCAGGCAGGCCATGCCAAGGGCGGTCGGAACATAGACCCGGTCGAAGACCATGTTCCGGTAAACGGCAAAGGCATCGCCCAGAGGTTGGCGCAGGGAGATGCGCCGGGTTTCGGGCAGCAAGAATGCAGCGACAAGCACCACCAGCGTTCCCCATCCGGCAAGGAACCAGAACGAAGCGGTCCAGCCGAACCAGTCCTGAAGATAGCCGCCGAGCGCGGGAGACAGGATCGGTCCGGTTGCCCAGGCAATTGTCATCCAGTTGGCTGCCTTGATACGTTCGTCGCCTTCATAGCAATCGGCGACAATTGCCCGGGCGCCGACGGCGGAACAGGCCGCAAGAATGCCCTGCGCAGCACGCAAGAGCAGAACCACCCAAAGCGGCGGGGCAAGGGCAATACCGATGGAAGCGATCACGAACAGGCAGGTGGTGAACAGGATCGGCAGGCGGCGGCCAAGGGAATCCGTGAGCGGTCCCGCAAGGATCTGGCCGATGCCGTAGCCGGCCATGAACAGGAGCAGTGTGGCCTGAATGGAAAACTGGCCGGACCCGAAAAAGTGCGCCATGGCGGGCATTGACGGGATGTAGATATCGGTTGCGGCGCCGCCCAGAGGCACCATGATCAGCATGGCAATGAAAGCCCGGCGGCGGTTCACGAAAACGGGTGCGGTTGCCTCGGTCGTCATCTCTGGTCTCCACTTCTTGTGAGGCTTTGCGGCACGTTTGAAAGAATGTGCGGCGCCGGTCCGCGCATGCAGAGGCGCTCTTCGACACGCCATGCACGTGACCGGTCGGGAATTCCCAAATGAACTTTGAAGCGCGTCATGCGCGGGATTGCGGGTCTGTCTGCCCGTGCAATGCGGCAGGCGGCAAGCCCGGAAGGAATACCCTATATGTAAGCGCTGACGGGGCTAAAATTATGCTTCCTTGTTATAATATTAATTGAACGCGCGGATTATAAACTTTGATTGAGGGAAACGCGGCTGATCTGCTGCAACTTGCGAAAGCCTCAGTCCGGCTTGAGCAAACCTTGTAGAACGGCCTTCGTCGCCTTGACGTAAGACTGTTCCGGCGCGCCATTCGATATCATCAGGGCTGCCCGGTCGAACAGTGCGGACAACAGGTCTGCCAGCGCATCGGGGTCGAGGCTTGTGTCCAGCAATCCATGCTCTGCAGCGTGTCTCAGGCCGTCCACCAGGGTCTGGCGTCCTGTCTCGCTGTCGATCTCGGCCATCTCGTTCAGCCCCAATACGCCCGGGCCTTCAAGAAGAAGCAATGCCGCGCGGCCGGGGACCTTCATGGCCGCGAAGTAGGCGAGGGCACCTGCCATGAAAGCGTCAAGCGGTGTTGATGTGGCATCGGCCTCCGCGCCGATGGCGGCGGCTACGGCCCGGGCTTCGGCTTTCACGACCGCGCGGAACAAATCGGTCTTGTCGGCGAAGTGATGATAAAGCGCGCCGCGCGTGACATTGGCGGCCTTGACCAGTTCCGGCGTACCGGTTTCCGCATATCCCCGGTCAATGAACAAGGTTCGTGCAGCGCTCAAGAGTGCGGCACGGGTTTCGGCCCGGCGGTCTGCCTGACTGCGTCTCTGTTTTTCAATTTGCATACGTGCAGCTTGTATGTTAATAGTATATTACATACAAACTGTATGTCTTTTTCATGTGGGAGGCCAGCGATGAAATGCACCCAATTCTATCCCGTGATCATGACCGGGGATGTCCGCAAGACCGCGGACTTCTATCGAGAGCATTTCGGATTTCGTCCGGCATTTGAGGCCGAGTGGTATGTCCATCTGCAGTCGGCGCAAAACCCGGCTGTTAATCTCGCCGTGCTTGACGGCAATCATCCAACCGTTCCTGAAAGCGGCCGGGGAACCGTGTCCGGGCTTTTGATCAATTTCGAGGTGGAGGATGTCGACATCGAGTACGAGCGCCTGAAGGGGGCAGGCTTGCCCATGGTGCTGGAGCTGAAGGACGAACCTTTCGGGCAGCGCCACTTCATCACCCGGGATCCCAACGGCGTTCTGATCGATGTGATCAAACCGATCCCGCCAAGCCCGGAGTTCCTCGCGCAATATGCAAAACACGCTGTTCCGACTTGATGGCTAAACATGCCGTTACCGGGAAGCCTTATGCCGTGGCGTCGGATCGTGAATCAGTGGTGTTTGAGGGCCGCAGTTTGAGACAACACGCGCAGCTGCAGAAAACTTTGCGGCAACTTATATGTGTCCGGATTTTGACGCCGACATCCGGATCAATCGCGGCCTTGGCTGTTTTTCCATCCGTGTTCCGCTCGGAAAGAGCGCAGAGCCTTATCGATCTGATGTTGCGTCCCCGGATTCGCCCTCGTATGGGAGGCAGAAAACTGACGACCTGATCCGTGTACGGATTTTTTTTGAGCAGAGGTAATGCTGTAACAGCGAGCAGGAAACACGAAGGGTCTTTGGCTGGATTGCACCATTCGAAAGATAGTTAAATAAGTCAGTGCTAATATTCACTATTTAGAAATAACGGCTGCATTGGTAAAATTTTCGAAACGTAATAAGTCTGCAATCTTTCGGTAATATCCGATCCACTTTAACTGGCGGCCGGGGGCAAAAGCGGAAACTGAGAGAGGTGAACAATGCCTGCCGCGCTTGCAGTAAGTGAAACAAATAATGCCAGTCAGAATATTTCTGTAGATTACAACTGGGGAAACAATCAAGAAATATCTGATTTCGATCCTGAAACAGATACAATCACTTTCGGATGGTTCAACTCCGGAGATGTTTACCTCTCCGAGTCCAGCGGTAACGTTGTCATCTCGCTCCCCAACAACAATCAGACAATCACCCTGTTGGGGATCAGCTTGTCGGAGCTGAGTGAAGACAACCTGATTTTCAAAAACGCGAGCATGGCTTCGGAAGTTGTGAGTCAGCTCGAATCGGATGGCAGCACTTCTACAGACAGCTCTGACGCGACCACGAATGCAGAGACTGCCGACAGCGGTACAAGCGATGCTTCCTCGTCGTCGAGCCAGAATATCGATATCGACTACAATTGGGGAAACAACCAGACGGTAAGCGATTTCAATCCGGATACCGATACGATCACTTTCGGTTGGTTCAATTCCGGTGATATCAGTATCTCTGAAGTCAATGGCAGCGTTGTGATTTCCCTGGACAACAACAACCAGACCATCACGCTGGAAGGTATCAGTCTTTCCGAACTGTCCGAAGACAACTTCGTCTTCAAGAACTCGAGCATTTCTGCAGAGGTGCTGGCTCAGTTGGATGTGGATTCCACTGCGACAGCTGACGACAGCACTGACACTTCCAACGATACGTCCGATGATACTGCGGATGACAGCTCGGCGACTGCTGACAATGATAATGACACGTCGGAGTCTGATACAGCTGACAGCACTGCCGATGACAGCAGCTCGGATACCAGCTCGGAGGACACCTCAAGCGATGACTCTGCCAGCACAAGCACGTCGTCAAGCGGTAGCACTGTTTACTCGCCGTACTTCGATATTACGGAGACGACAGGTGACGTGTCGACGGTGATCTCCTCGGGCGTGAGTGCTGTTACCTTGGCGTTTATCGTTGCCGAGACGGATTCTGGTGACAACTACGGCACCGCGTCATGGGGTAACTATTCCGCCTACGACCTCGATGGCGGCTCCATGGAAAGCTACATTGATTCTGGTATTCAGGAGCTTCAGGAGGCAGGTGTCGATGTGACCATCAGCTTTGGTGGTGCATTGAATTCCATGCTCTGGGAAGTCACGGATGATCCGGAGCAGGTCGTGGAGCAGTGGATCGCGGTCTACGAAGCCTATGATTATGGCAGCCTGGTCGGTTTCGACTTCGACATCGAAGGCTATGACACCATGACTGACCTGGATCAGTTGCAGGTCTTTGTGGATGCCTTGGTCTTGTTTGAGGAGTGGATGGAAGAAAATGATGTTGATCTGACGATCAGCATTACAATTCCGACTCTTTCCGACGGGATTGCGGATTATGAAACCGACTTCGTCGAGATGGTTGTCGATAGCGGTGTTGATATCGACTATTGGAATCTCATGGTCTTCGACTACGGCGATGGCACTACCGACATGGGTGATGCTGCGATTTCAGCGGCCACAGCCATGTATGATTACCTCGTCTCGCTTGGTGATGAAGATGCATCGATCATGATCACGACCATGCCGGGCTATGACGATCTGGGTGAGGAAACGACCGCCGAAGACATTCAGCAAATTACTGAATTTGCGATGGAAACAGACTGGGTCTACGGTGTATCCGAATGGTCGCTCGGCCGCGACAGCACTGTCGAAACGACACACGACTATAACCCGACAGACGTTGTGACATCCGTGATGGACACTTACACCACCGATGATGACAGCACTGACGGCACCGATACGCAGACCGTTCAGATCGAAGACGATCAGACTTCGACTGATGCCGACACCGACACTGATATCATCATGATTGATGACGATTTTGGTGGTCAGCTTGCATTGCTCGGCATGCACAATGCCCAATTCGAAGCAGATGCAATGCTCTAAGAGCAGATACAACGGCACTGTTACGCACCACGGGCCTGCCGGTCCGTGGTGTTTTTGTATCAAAATTCAGTGTCGCGTTCACTCCAAGCCCTTTGTCAACCTGGCGCGTTTGTTTCACGACTTTCGCAACGGACCGGCTGAATTTGATTGTTTTGCGTAATTATATATTTCTAGAGTTGAGTTGTGGCGGTATTTTTGATGTGTGATGAAATTAAGAACGCAAACAGTTTTTGAATATGGTTGGAGACACGTCCGGGAACTCCCCACAATACTTGCAAGCTTAAGGGATTTAATAATTCGGAAATCATTCTGTAAGTTGTTGGCGTATTTATAGAAACTTAAGGGGTGAACGCGGAAATACGAGAGGTCACATATGCCTGCCGCACTTGCTGCAAAAGATTCTGTCGATTCGATTCAAAATGTTTCAATTGATTATAATTGGGGTAACAATCAAGAAATTGCCGACTTTGACCCGGCTTCAAACACGCTTACTTTTGGGTGGTTTAATTCAGGGGATATTGAACTCTCAGAGGTCAATGGAAGCACCGTTATCTCGCTTCCGAACAACAATCAGACCATCACCTTGACGGGCATTAGCCTCGCGTCTCTGTCGTCAAGCAATTTCATTTTCAAGAATGAGAGCCTTGCAGATGAAGTTCTGGCTCAGCTCGATGGAGCAAATGAAAGCAGCACTGACACAGGAAGTGCGGCTGAAGACACATCCGGCGACACGACTGGCAGCAACGCTTCTGTTGCGGGGCAGAACATAGATGTAGATTACAACTGGGGAAACAATCAGCAGGTTTTGGATTTTGATCCTGCTTCCGACACACTCACGATCGGTTGGTTTAACTCCGGAGATATTGTTCTTTCAGAGGTCAATGGCAGTGTTGTTATTTCACTTCCCAACAACAACCAGACTATTACGCTGACCGGCATCACCCTTTCCGATCTTTCCGCAGACAATTTCATATTCAAAAACTCGGGTATTTCCTCCGACGTCTTGACGCAATTGCAAACGGGAACTGTTGCCGACGATAGCGCTGACAGTGCGGATAGCACCGGGGACGCCAGCGGCGCAGACGATAGTTCGGTTGTTGATGAGGGAGATGTTGATCTCGACGACACCGCCGGCACCACGGATGACGATGCAGGCTCGAACAACGGTACTGATGGCGTCTCGGATACCGAAGACGGTGATGGAGCTGTCGATGACAATAGCAGCGACACCCGGACCGACGACGGTTCTTCAGACGTGGACGACAACAGTGCAAGCGACAGCGCTGAAAGTGCTGATGAAACCACGAGTGATAACGATACCGGCAGCGATGATACCGATACCGGCAGCGATGATACCGATAGCGGGGATACGACGAACGGTGGCAATGCAAACACTGGTGGAAGCAGCGCAGTTTACACGCCCTACTTTGACATCACGCAAACCGGTGGTGACGTAACAACAGTTCTGGAATCCGGAGTGTCTGCCGTCAGCCTTGCGTTCATTGTCGCCGAAACGAGCGAACTTGTCCCTGCAACAGATGAATTCGGCTGGCAGGTGTATGACGAAGACGGAAACGCCATCTATCTGGACAATTACGGCACGGCGTCCTGGGGTAACTACACAGCTTATGATCTCAATGGTGGTTACCTTGAGGACAATATTGATGCCGGTATTCAGGAGCTTCAGGATGCGGGTGTTGATGTAACCATCAGCTTTGGCGGCGCATTGAATTCCATGCTCTGGGAAGTGACTGACAACCCGGAGGAAGTCGTTGCGCAGTGGATCGCAGTTTACGAAGCCTATGATTACGGCAACCTGGTCGGTTTCGATTTTGATGTCGAAGGGTATGATACGCTTACCGACCTGGATCAATTGCAAGTGTTTGTCGACGCACTGGAACTTTTCGAAGAGTGGCGGGCGGAAAACGACATTGATCTGGAAATCAGCATCACAATCCCGACGCTGTCAGATGGTTTGGCGGAATATGAAACCGATTTTGTCGAAATGGTTGTCGATAGTGGTGTCGACATCGCCTATTGGAACCTCATGACGTTCGACTACGGGGATGGCACGACGGAGATGGGGAATGCAGCGATTGCGGCGGCGACATCCATGCACGACTATCTCGTGTCGCTGGGTGATGACGATGCATCGATCATGATCACGACCATGCCCGGATACGATGATCTGGGGGCGTTAACAACCTCGGAAGATTTGCAGCAGATTACCGAGTTTGCGATGGAAACCGATTGGGTTTACGGCGTGTCGGAGTGGTCACTGAACCTAGAGACCCAGGTAGAGACCGTCAATGGGGACCGGCCGAGCGATGTTGTGAACGCCGTTCTGGCAACGGACACATCATCCGGCGAGACCCAGGGTGATACTGGTTCTGACGCTGAAGTGGATGCTTCACAAACGGCGCAGATCGATGATGATCAATCTGCCGCAGAGCTTCTGGATACGGATGCCATCATGATTGACGGCGGCTTCGACAGTTCACTTGCTCTATTGGGCATACAGAACATGCCATTTGAGGCGGATGCAGTTTTCTAGATTATAGCGCTGCAATCCTGATGAACACCACGGGCACAGTGGTCCGTGGTGTATTGCTGTTTTGAACGAGTTTTCGTTTTGGTGAGATGCCAAACCGGGCGGATGAGAGGAGAAGGCTTTCTTCGATTGCCCGAAAACTTCGGCAAACTCAGCTCAGGCGCGGGCAGGGACTGACAGCTGACTTTGATCGGGCAGCGCTGCGCGCTGGGTTGAGCCAGATTGGCACCCGGCAACGGCAAGCCCGAGAGCCAGCGGGGCAAATAAAATACGCATTCTGATCTGTCCGATTTCCTATCCCAAGCGGATGGCTTGTGTCCACATCACCAAAACAACGTACCGCAGGCAGAGTTGCAGCATTGCAACGGCGGGACCGTCAAAAGGCGTCACCTGACTCAAGGCCATTGCCGCTAAGGCCTCGGTGATCTCGAGCGCGAAGTGCAACACCGCTTGGCGGCGCTTGAGCAGCCTTGACTCTCAACCCCTTATGGCGAACTGAACCGAACCTGGCCGTTGCCTCATTGCACTCCGCAGCTGAATCCGCCCTCTGTTGTGACCAAAGCAACCTCTCATTTCCGATTTTTTGAATTATTCAACGCTCGAATGCTGCGCCGGTGAAACCGGAATTTTTGCCGGAATTGTGCCAATCAGGAGAGTACCAAATTCATCTGCCGTAATAAGTTTGGGTTTTGCTACAAGGGAACGGTGGCGATATTTGCGAAGTGTAATGTTTTAGGATAACGGTCGTAATATTAGATCGGTTTTAACTGGTTTAATACCAAGTCTCAGATGAAGTGACTCA
>NZ_SMMF01000799.1:0-10226 GCF_009711355.1 Roseibium sp. RKSG952
GCAGGTCGGGTTCGCCGGACGCTCACAGAAAGACAGCAAAAAACGGTTTTGGATTGCAACCAAGCTCCAGTCATGTCATTCAATGGATTTGTTGAATGAAAGCCATGAGTGATGATGGATTCTGACCTGCCAAGCTGCAACCACGGCAGTCACGAGATACATCCGCGCCTTCCCCTTCCGGCGGATGCGAACGTCGAGAACGCGGTCGTGATGCTCCGTGCCGCAGGCGATACAGCACGTTTGCGCCTTCTTCTATTGCTTGTGCAGGGTGAACGATGTGTCACCGAGCTGGCAGGCCAGGAAGGAGAGAAGATTGCAACGATTTCCGCACGCCTTAAGCATCTCCATTCAGCACGGCTTGTGAAACGACGGCGTGTTGCAAAGCACGTTTACTATGCGCTTGCTGATCACCATGTGGTTCACTTTTTGCGCGACATTTTGGACCATGCCTCGGAAAACAATTCCAGCCCTCAGAAAAACGAAGGAGAAATCTTGTGACCAGTAAGAAGACGCATGACCCGAACCATGATCACGTTCACGGGCCGAACTGCGGGCACACTGCGATACGTCACGGTGATCATGTCGATTACCTCCATGACGGCCACCTTCATCATCAGGACGGGAGCCTTGTCGAGGACCATGTTATTGAAGTTTCGGCGCGGAACCCGCAAGGTTGCGCACCTCTCGCTTCAAATGGATTGGGTCATGACCCGGACCATGTTCATGGCCCCGGTTGCGGGCATGAGGCTGTGCCGCACGGGGACCATATCTGCTATCTCGTCAATGGCCGCTTGCACCATCCACATGACGGACACTGCGACGATCACGGTCCGATTGAGGTCGTTTAAACGCCCGTTCGAAGAGCTTTCTGGCAACTTGCCGGATGTGGCAATTGGCGTAAGCCGGTCATTGGGTGCCAGAAAGCACGTCGAATTATCTAATTTCGGGCAAGTCTTCATATGCGAAATACGGCCATTCCGGTGGTGACAGTTTGTGCTGCGGCGAGAATGGGTCTCACAACAGTGTCGGATTAGGCGCATCACCGTAGACAATGACCGGGTCAAAGGTCTTTTCGAACTCCGTGAAGCTCAGTTCGACTGGTCCCTGCTGCATATTGACGGGCACTGTGCGATAGAAGCAGGAACGATAGCCGACGTGGCAGCTGGCGCCACCTTGAACGGCTACGCGCAGCCAAACCGCGTCCTGATCATCGTCAATCCGCATTTCGACCACTTTTTGAATGAGGCCGCTGGTCGCGCCTTTGTGCCAAAGGCACTTGCGGCTGCGGCTCCAGTAATGCGCTTCGCCTGTTTTGATCGTATTCAAAAAGGCTTCCTCGTTCATAACACCCATCATCAAAACGTCGCCGGTCTCGGCATCGGTTGTGACAACCGGTAAAAAACCGTTCCCGTCGAATTTTGGTGCCAGTTCGGTTCCTTCTTCGACCTGCTCAACAGACATGCGGCGGGAAAAGAATTGATTTTCGGTCACGTCGGGGTGCCTCCGATTGAGGTGGAAATTGACGACAAGAAGTCTCTGCGAAGTTCGGGGTCGGTTTGAAAATCACCGAGAAGCCGTCGGGTCAGCATAGAAACACCCGGTTTCTTGATTCCGCGGGTGGTCATGCACATGTGAGCCGCCTCGACCACAACAGCAACGCCTCGGGGCTGAAGCACTTCTTGAATGGTGTCGGCAATTTGCGATGTCAGTGTTTCCTGGATCTGGAGACGCTTGGCGAACACCTCTACCACCCGCGCCAGTTTGCTGATGCCTACGACGCGACTGGCCGGAAGGTAGGCGATATGCACTTTTCCGATGATTGGCACGACATGATGCTCGCAATGGGATTCCAGCCGCATGTTTCGAAGCACGATGAGATCGTCATAATCATTCGTCTCTTCGAAAGTGCGGGCGAGCAATTCAGCCGGGTCGATGTTGTACCCCTCGAAGAACTCTTCATAGGCGCGCACCACCCGGCTGGGGGTGTCGACCAACCCCTCGCGATCCGGATCATCACCGCTCCATTCGAGTAACACACGCACAGCCGCCTCGGCATCTTCGCGAGACGGCCGCAACCCGTGTTGTTTCCTGTACTCTGCCATGGCCGCAATACTCGCAGCGTAAGTCATCGTTTTTCATAATCCCATTGACGAAAAATCCAAACACAAATGCAATGTTATAACATATCAGTCAATCGCTGTTTTGAGAGATCTTCGAACCAGTTGGCTGGGTGATCCAATCGGCATGCGCACCAGAATTATGTGATTGTATTTCCAGCAGGCAAACGGCCAGACAACCTTGATTTTGCCACAATATGTTATAACATAACAAAAAAGGTCGGTTCGGGAGAAATTCGTTTGCCGAAAAGGGCGAACAACCACTGGTGCTCACGGCGGGGCAATCACCAAAAAGGGCCGTGAAAAGAGTGTGAGATGAGGGGTGCGACTTGGGCCAGGCCATAACAAAAAACGATCAAACCTCTGAGAAATCCCGTTTTGACAGAGCCCGATCAGTATTGAAACAATGGACGATAGCAGTCGGTTCCGGGCACATTGAGGCGATTCTGGCCCTTTATGCGCCTGATGCAATTCTGGTTCCCACCCTATCCAACGAGGTCGTTGTTACCGAGGAAGGGCGCCGTCGCTATTTTGAGTTTTTTTTGTCGAATGGCGTTTCAGAGTGTTTGGTGGATGGTGAAGTGATCCGGATCAACCACGAGCTGAGAACTGTAGCGATTGGCGGAATTTATACCTTTTACCTTCGCAACGGTTCCGGTGAGCAAACCGTAGAAGCCAGATTTCTGTTCACCCTTGAAGAGATCGGCGGGCGTTGGCTTATCACCGGACACCACTCCTCACGCTGTGTCTAGTCGCATACCGGGAAGCCAGCGCAAGCCGACAAGGCAATCAATAGAAAATGACAAACGCATATGACTATACCTGACCGTATTCCGGTTTTTTTGCTGAGCGGATTTCTGGGCGCTGGCAAGTCAACACTCTTGAATGCGTTCCTGAATGACCCGAAGGTTCATGACACAGCGGTGATTATCAACGAGTTTGGAGATGTCGCTGTTGATCACCTCCTTGTTCGCCGGGGTGAGACAGCAATCCGGAAGGTCTCGACAGGTTGCCTGTGTTGCTCGGATACGACTGATATCCGGCAAACGCTGGTTGATCTACACAACGCTGCATCGGACGGGCTGACAGGTCGGTTCTCGCGTGTGATCGTCGAAATGAGCGGGCTTGGCGATCCTGCGCCTCTAGTCAATGCACTCTGCTCAGGCAAAAACAGGGTACGGCAACACCCGTATGTCACGCATGGCACTGAGTTTTATCTGGCCGGGGTCGTAACTCTGTTCGACACGGTGTCAGGCGCTAGTTCGGTCGAACATCATTTTGAAGCGCTCAAACAATTGGCCTTCGCAGATCGGATTGTTTTGACAAAAACCGATCTGGAAACCAGCCCGGAGGAGGCTGCAGATCGGAACGCGCTGTCTTGCGAATTGCGTGAAATCAATTCAAGCGCCGAGATCGTTGATGGCAAGGCAGTCAATCTTCATGCGCTGTTTTCACCCAGACCTTACATAGAGATAGACCGGGGAGAAGACGTTGCCGGGTGGCTTGCATTGGAAGCCGTGGTTGATACGGAACCTCGTCACAGCTCTCGGTCAGATAACGCAAAAGCCAATTCGAGGCACGGTGCGGGTATCCGCACATTCAGCATCACCAGCGACAAGCCTTTGCCGGAGGCGAAATTTTACCAGTTCCTGAGCCTGTTGCAGAAATCCGCCGGGCACCGTTTGCTGCGCGTCAAGGGAATCCTTGCCACGGAAGACGTTCCGGACCAGCCGCTCATCGTGCATGCCGTTCAACATACTGTCTCTGAGCCTGTCCGGCTCGACGCCTGGCCCGATACGGACCGGCGGAGCCGGCTGGTGTTTATCACCAACGGGATAGATCCCAACCCCGTGCGCGACTTGTTTGCTGCAGTGATCGACGCTGCTCCCATTTCCTTTACCAAGCCCTTGAGAGACGCGCGCAATGCTATGAGCGTGCTGCTTTCCCGGGCGTCGTATCGTCTCACCAATCTCTCCCGGAGGTCACAATGAACAATCAAGACAAGACACCCGTCACCGTGCTTACCGGTTATCTCGGCGCCGGAAAAACCACTTTGCTCAATCGCATACTCTCAGAAGACCACGGCAAGCGCTATGCGGTCATTGTCAACGAGTTCGGAGATGTCGGGATTGACAATGATCTCGTAGTGGACGCGGATGAAGAAGTCTTCGAGATGAACAACGGATGTATCTGCTGCACGGTGCGCGGCGACCTGATCCGGATCATCGAAGGCTTGATGAAACGGCGCAATCATTTTGATGCGATTCTGATCGAAACGACGGGACTGGCCGATCCGGCACCGGTGGCTCAGACGTTCTTCGTGGATGAAGACGTGCAGTCGAAGACCAAACTCGATGCAATCGTGACCGTTGTCGATGCCAAACACCTGCTTGACGAAATCGGCAAGGCGCATGAAGCCCAGGAACAACTGGCCTTTGCTGACATCATCCTGCTGAACAAAGTCGATCTCGTCAGCGAAGATGACCTGTCGAAAGTGGAAAAACGGATCCGCAGGATTAATCCGACGGCGACGATCCACCGCACTGAACGATGCCAGATTCCGTTCACTGAGATCCTTGGCCGCAATGCGTTCGATCTTGACCGTGTGCTTGAGATCGAACCGGAATTTCTGGAGCATTTCCATGACCATGATCATGATGATCATGTCACGAGTTTCTCGCTCACAAGCGATGCGCCGCTGGATCCGACCCTGTTTTTGCCATGGATCCAATTCATTGCCCAGGAATATGGCCCCGACATGTTGCGGATGAAGGGGATCATTGCTTTTGACAGGGATGACGACCGCTTTGTTGTGCAGGCAGTCCACATGCTTCTGGAAGGCGATCACCAGCGACCCTGGAATCCGGACGAGAGGCGGACAACACGGCTTGTTTTCATCGGCCGGGACCTTCCCCGCGACAGGTTTGAGGACGGTTTCCGCAAGTGCATCGCACAGGACCGGGCCATCGCCGGATGACCAAATTCATCAACCCGTTGGCCCCGAAGATGAATCGGTTGACAGCCAAATCATCGGAAATAAAGGGCTGGGTCCGGGAGTTGATGGACCTGTCGGCAGACACTCCGCTCACCATTGCCGAACTCGCCTGCCGGGACGCGGGGTGTCCGGATATTGAAACGGTGATCGGAGTCCTTGAACCGGGCAAACCCATTGTGACAATACGGGTTCACGGCACCATGTCCGACGTAACAAGGGCCGACATTGAAAACGCGGCTAACCTCGGGAAGTGATTGGTCCTGACATTGTTTGAGCGGCAGTCAGAAAACCATGCTGATACTGCCGCTCTTTACAAGATAGGTCGTTGGTAACAGAAAGTTCGGAGTTATTCGGAAACCACCTGTCCGGGTAGGGAATTAAGCGTCATGGTGTCGCTTGGGCGGAAATGGATGACCGACCGTATCGATTCACCAGCTTTCAAAAGATCAAACGCGGTGTTGATCTGGTCATGGTTCATGTGATGCGTGATGTAAGGATCCACGCTGAAGTCGCCACGCAGCCATTCGTCAACCATTCCAGGTAGTTGGCTGCGGCCCAGGACACCTCCAAAAGCCGTCCCGCGCCACACCCGGCCGGTTACGAGCTGGAATGGACGTGTCGCGATTTCCTGTCCGGCACCGGCGACCCCGATAACCGTGCATTCACCCCACCCCTTGTGGCAGGCTTCGAGTGCGGCACGCATCAGGTGAACGTTCCCGACCGCTTCGAACGTATAGTCCAGTCCGCCATTGGTCATCTCGACCAGAACATTCTGGATCGGACCGTCAAAGTCCCTCGGGTTGAGGCACTCCGTAGCTCCGAGCGCCTTTGCAAGCGGGAATTTCGCCGGATTGACATCGATCCCGATGATACGGGAGGCTCCATTCAACACTGCGCCCTGAATAACGGCCATCCCGACAGCACCCAGCCCGAAAACCCCGACCGTTGCGCCGGGTTCGACTTTTGCGGTATTTCGCACCGCCCCGATGCCGGTGGGTATCGCGCAGCCCATGACCGAGGCCTTGGACAGCGGCGCTTCCTTGGTGATCTTGGCCACCGAGATTTCAGGCAATACCGTGTATTCACTGAAAGTGCTGGTCCCCATGTAGTGCAGTATCTGCTTTCCCTTGTATGAAAAGCGCGATGTGCCGTCCGGCATCAAGCCGGCACCCTGGGTCTTGCGGATGGTTTGGCACAGATTGGTCTTGCCCGACTTGATGTAAGGGCAATCCGGATCTTCAGGAATATAAAGGGGAATAACATGATCGCCGGGTGCAACCGATGTGACACCCTTGCCGACTTCTTCGACAATGCCGCAACCTTCGTGGCCAAGGATGCACGGAAACAGGCCTTCCGGATCTTCGCCCGACAAGGTGAAGACGTCTGTGTGACACAGGCTTGTCGTGACAATCCTGACGAGAACTTCACCGTCCTTGGGGCCTTCGAGATCAATCTCTTCAATCTCGAGTGGCTGGTTTGGCGCCCAGGCAATGGCAGCCCGTGTTTTCATTTTGGCCTCCCTAATTGTCAATGCCGTGGTTTTGGATCCATAAGCCGGCGATCACTGCGTTTTTTTAGGTGTCGCAGGATCGCCGGCCAATTTTCAGGTATTTTGGCGTTTTTTTGCCTCACGACCCCAGTGCCTGGGACAGGGTAGTTGCGTTGTGACGCATCATGTCGAGATACGTTGCTGCCGGGCCATTCTCGTCGGACAGTGCATCGGAATAGAGTGTTCCACCAACGGTAGCGCTGGTATCGTTTGCAATCTCCTCCAGGAGCCTGTTGTCTGTGATCGATTCCACAAACACAGCGGAAATCCCGTCGTCACGGATCTGTGTGATCAATTCGGCAACATCAGCGGCTGACGGCTCGCTCTCGGTGCTTAGGCCTTGCGGGGCCTCGAACGTCAGCCCGTAGTAGTCGGCAAAATATCCAAAAGCATCGTGGGACGTGACAACGGTGCGCCGATCTTCCGGCAGCGACGTCAGGAGTGCGTCGATCTCCTGATCAAGGGCCTCGATCTCCGCAACATAGGCGTTGCGGTTTTCGTAGAATATTCCGGCATTGGCCGGGTCGGCGATGGCCAGTGCAGCGGTGATGTTGTCGACATAGATCACCGCATTTACAGGGCTTTGCCATGCATGGGGGTCAAACGCTCCATGATCGTGCCCTGCATGACCTTCGCTGGCATGTTCATCATGGTCGTCGTGCGCGTCATGTTCTGCATGCTTCTCGTGGCCGTGATCACCGTGGTCATCTTCGGCTTCGGCATGTTGCTCTCCGCCACGGTCATGGTCATGGTCATGGTCAGCCCCGGTGTCCTTATCGCCATGATCGTCGTGGCTATCATGTTCATCAAATGGGATGGCATCAATACCATTTGTGGCAACAACCAGATACCCGTCAAAGCCGGCAGCCTCGGAGAGACGTTCTAGCCAGCCTTCGAACTCAAGACCATTGATGAAAAGAACCTCGGCCTTGCTCACGGAACGGGCGTCTTTCGGCGTCGGCTGATAAACATGTGCATCGCCATCGGGCCCAACAAGGGTCGTAACCTCGACATGTTCGCCGCCGATGCGTTCAACCATGTCGCCAAGGATCGAGAAGGTTGCCACGACCGGTGTCGGACCGTCAGCCCAGACCGGGGTTGGCGTCACAAGGGACAGGGCAGCAAGAGCCGTAGCGGATTTGAGAGAAATTCTGCGGGACTTCATCAAGTTTCCTTTCAGTTTTGAAGGGGGCGGCGCTGCCGCACCTTTGCGAGGAGACCGCCTGACGATCCGAGCACCAGGGATACCGCGTAGACGACACCTGCGACGAGGATGATCGCTGGACCGGATGGCAGGCTGTAGTGATAGGAGAGCAGGAGGCCACTCAAGCTGGACAGAAATGCTATGAATATGGCTGTGACAACCAACCCGCCTATGCTGTTTGCCCAGAACCGCGCAGCGGCTGCGGGGAGGATCATGATGCCCACCGCCATGAGCGTGCCCAGTGCGTGAAAGCCTCCAACGAGGTTCAGCACCACGAGTGCAAGGAATGCGAAATGCGTGACGGCACTGAGTGTGCTCACAGATCGCAGGAATTGCGGGTCCGCGCACTCCAGGACAAGAGGTCTGAACAGGATTGCAAGCACCAGAAGTGATAGGCTTGCGATTGTGCAAAGCAGAACAAGTGCTGCGTTGTTCAGCGCCAGAACAGTGCCAAAAAGCACATGCATCAAGTCGACATTGCTGCCGCGAGTCGAGACGATAAGGACACCGAGAGCGAGTGAGATGAGATAGAAGGCCGCAAGGCTGGCATCTTCACGCAAGGCCGTCACCCGCGTGACCAGGCCGGACAGGAGCGCCACTGCCATGCCGGCAATCAATCCCCCGACGGTCATCGCACCGAGGGAAAGCCCGGAAACCAGAAAGCCGACCGCAGCACCCGGCAGGATCGCATGCGCCATCGCATCTCCGGTGAGACTCATGCGCCGGAGCATCAGGAAAACACCCACCGGTGTTGCTCCCAGTGAAACAGCCAAACAGCCGAGCAATGCGCGTCGCATGAAGCCGAAATCAGCAAATGGCTGAAAGAACATATCCCAGATCATGCGGCACTCCGGCCGCAAATATGCAATGCCCCAGAACAGGCCTCGCACATCTGGCGTGCGCGAAACTGGTTTTCGGCGGTCAAAACTTGCTCGGTTGGTCCGTATGCCACAAGCTCGCGCGCCAGCATGAGTGTCTGAGGAAAATGCGCGCGCACGGTATCGGAGTCATGCAGAACTGCGAGTACCGTGCGCCCTTCAGTGTGCCAGTTCCGGATCACTTCAATGAGATCGGCCATGGTTCGAGCGTCAATCGCAGTGAAGGGCTCATCCAGCAGAACAAGACGTGCGTCTTGCAACAGAAGTCTTGCAAAGAGCGCACGTTGCATCTGCCCCCCGGACAACGAGCCAATCGGGCGCATTTCGAACCCGGTCAACCCCACCGATGCGATGGCGGCATCTATGCGTGCACGCCGCTTGGATCCGAGCCAACCGAAAGGCCCGATCTCTCTCCACAATCCCATGGCGACCAGTTCGATCACAGACAACGGGAATGCCCGGTCGATATCCGATTGCTGAGGTAGAAAGGCAATGTTCTTGCGGCCAAAGGTGCCGAACTGCACACTGCCTTGCAAAGGTTTCAGAACACCGGTCACTCCCTTTAGCAAGGTAGATTTGCCGGCACCATTGGGGCCAACCACTGCTGTAAGGCTGCCTTCGGCAATCTTTGCCTGAAGCTGATGCACCGCGGGGAACCGATCGTATCCAAGGGTAAGGTTTTGGAAATCCAGAGCTGCTGTCATGAGCCGCCCGGTGTCGAAGTCGCCCAGAAATAACCCGCCCACAGCGTGGCTATGAGAACAAGTGCACCAATCAGCCGCACTCCGGCGCCAACGAGAAGCAAATGAGGGTTCTTTCTTCTTGTTATCATGATTGCGCCTTCCCGGTTCTGCAGGAACCGCATGTGCCGAGCACTTCGATCACATGACGCATTGGAGAAAATCCGGATTTGCAAATCACACTCGAAAGGCCTTTCACTAAGTCGGGATCGACGCTTTCTTCAACCGAGCCGCATTGTTCGCAGATCGACAGGATCGACGCATGCTGATGCCTTTCGCATTGGCAGGCAATGAAGGCATTGAGGGATTCGACGCGATGAACCTGACCACTTTTCGTCAGTGCAGACAAAGCGCGGTATATCGTGGTTGGAGAGATATTTTTATGCGTCTTGCGCAAGGTTTCCAGAACATCATAGGCCGAGACCGGACCGTGGCGTCGCCGAAGAATATCTAGCACCTCCGCCTGCCACATTTTTCCTCGCGAATGCATCCGTCACCTCCAAGAGTTTCACCTCTTTAATGTTATTATATAACATAACAAAAAATGGCAATGAATGCATCGGGAAGAGTGCCAACACACGGAGAAACGCCACCGGGACGCTTGCATAGCCGTCTTCCGGCAAGAAAACGCTATTTACTTATTTTAAGTGCTCGATACTTTGTAAACAAAGAATATTGGCGGTTGGATTTAATCCCCGTCAGCCTTGCGCACAATTGCTGCCATTAGTTGAAAGTGCCGCGAA
>NZ_SMMF01000305.1:0-544 GCF_009711355.1 Roseibium sp. RKSG952
GTGCACCATGACCGAAACATGCGGTTTTGCGTCACGACCGGGACGCTCTGTTGCGGCAAAGGCGGACACATAGGCTTCGATCTTTTCGCTCAAGGCCTCCGGAGACGTCAACGCCAGAAAGGTCAAAAGATTGAGTTGATTGGTACCCGCCTCGACAAAACTCTCCCGATTGCCCGCCGCAGTCAGCCAGATCGGGATCTCTTCTTGCACCGGCAGAGGCCGGATCCGCACCGAGAAGTCCTCCGTGCCATTGGAAAAGGACACCGCCTCACCGCGCCACAGGGCCCGCAGGACGGGAAGCATCTCCATCATCCGCGCCTTGCGGCCCTCGTGTCCCCCCGGCATCAGGATGAAATCGCGGGCATGCCAGCCGGAGGCGATCGAAAAGCCGACCCGGCCATTCGACAGGCTGTCGATCATCGCCCAGTCCTCGGCAACCCGCACCGGATGATGCAACGGCAGGACCACACTGCCGGCCCGGATGGAAATCCGGCTCGTTCTTGCGGCAAGTGCGGCACTGGTCACCACCGGGCTCGGATAGTGG
>NZ_SMMF01000866.1:0-20693 GCF_009711355.1 Roseibium sp. RKSG952
CCCGTCCTTCAGGGCGGGGAAGACGTTAAAGGGTCGCTCGAGTTATTCGAGCGCGCCGGATCGCCGAACGCGACACCCAAACGACGTCGGCTCTTTCCGGTATCGACAGCTGCGTGAACAGGCTCACCCGGGCGGATCGGCTCTACCTCGACGGGCTCTCCGAGGATCGTCCCTCATACGTCGATCTCGGCTGATCTAATTCCGTAAATTCACTTTTATTTACCTGAATCGAGTCCCATGGCCTTCCAGGGCTTGAGCATTCTTCAGATGCGGGGTTAGCATCGAAGAAAGGATTTCAACCCCCGGAGTTTCCAATGGCGCATGAAGTAAATCCCAAAAAGATAGGATTCATTACCGTACTGTCGGCCGCACTCGCAGCCTTGCTTCTGGCCGGGTGCCAAGGGGGGACCACCAAGAGAACAAACGTCTATCCCGTATTCCCGGCGGAAATCGCGGGTCCGTCCAGGGGTGAGGAGGACTTCGAGAAGGGCTACGTCTACCAGCACGGCATCGGAGTGCCTCGTAACTACTCTATGGCGGCCGAAGCCTATCGAGCCTCCGCGATGAAGGGCGATGCCCGTGCGCTCAACAACTTGGGAGTCATGGCTGCGAACGGCCGAGGCGTTCCGGGTGGATTCGAGCGCGCCGAAAATCACTTCATCTCGGCGGCCAAGGGCGGGAGTGCGGCCGCGCATTTCAATCTGGGGCTCATCTCCGAGACCCGGGGTGACACGGAAGGTGCTTTCCTTGAATACCGAATGGCCGCCGAGCAAGGTCACGCGTCCGCCCAGTACCGCCTGGCGGATCTTCTCGACGACGGCAGCGGCGGAACGTCATCCTCGGATGAAATCAGGCGGCTCCGACATCTTGCCGCTGCGAACGGCGATTCGGACGCGCTGCGACGTCTCTCCTCCGTGACGGGTTCGATGAACCAAGCCGCCGCCCGCGATCATTTCGCCTCCGAATACTGTTCGTCATGTTCCAGCTCCTTCGAGACCGACATGAGCGTACGTTCGATCTCGGCTCTCGAAAAGCTGGCGATGTCCGGCGACATGTCGGCGCGCTACAATCTCGGCGTTCGACACGTCAACGGAAAGGGCGTCGTCAAGGATCCGTCTGAGGCCGCGCGACATTTCACGCTCGCGGCTCGAGCGGGACATGCGCCGTCCCAACGACAGCTCGCGCAGATGCATATGCGCGGACAGGCTGTGGCACAGAGCAAGATACTGGCCCACTACTGGCTGAATCTGGCCTCCCGGCAGAGCAGCGCCGACGGCCTCGCCGCCCGCAATGAGATGGAGCGCCTGGAGATCACGATGTCTCCGGAGCAAGTCTCTGAGGCGCAAGCCCTGTCCACACACAGAGACAGCATCGGACGATGAAACGCCTCATACCTCTTGCCTTCGGTGCCTTCGTGGCGCTTACAGGTATCGCTTCGGCATCGGATGCGGTCGATTGGGTGCGCGACAGGCTTCAATCTTCTGCGGACGCCAGTTGCGGCATCAAACGTGCCGCGGCTCTATCCACGTTGCAGAGAATCGATGGTCTTGAACTTCCTGAGACAGGGAAGGCCCTCGTGGTAAATATCGCGGCTGGTGTCATCACGGCTTATGAGGATGGAATTCCCGTCATCGAGAGTCGTGCCGTCGTGGGAAACCCCGAGACGCCGACCCCCGAAATGACGACCTTCGCGACATTCGTGCGGGCGAACCCAACATGGACCGTCCCTGAGAGCATACTCAGGCGCAAGGATTGGAGATCGAAGCTCGACCGCGACCCGGAATATTTCGACGCGGCGGGTTTCGATGTCGTTCTTGATGGGTACAAGATCTCGCCCTACGAGGCCGCTGGTCTGTCGGACAGGATATCGCGTTTCGTCCAGCGCCCTGGTTCCCAGAACGCGCTCGGATTGGTCAAGATCGGGCTTCACAACGCGAACGGCATCTATCTTCACGATACAAACAGGCCGGACGCGTTCCTCGAGCGGATCCGCTCGATGTCCTCCGGCTGCGTACGAGTTGAACGTGTCCGTGAGATCGCCGCCTGGGTTCTTGGTGTTTCTGTTTCACGGATGAACAATCTGATCGATAGCGACGACAGAACGGACCGGACTCCCCCCTTGCGTGTTCCGGTAATCATCGGTTACTGGACCGCCTGGCCGGACGGAAGTGGTCACGTTCGGGTGTATCCGGACATTTACGGCAAGGATGAAGCCGCCTCCGAATGCGGATACGCTGTCGGCTCCGGGGGTAAGAACCATCGTGACATCGACTGGGAAGAACGAGAGGTCCGCTGATATGGATTTTATTTCGATGATGAAGCAGACGGCCGAATCCGTCATCCGTGGCGGCGGTCTGATTGTTAACGTCGCTCTCCTCGGTGCCTTCATGCTCGGTGCCCTGTTCAGCTATGACGCGGCTATTTTCAGATTCGAGCGGGCGGGTGGTCTTCCGGATGTCTCGGTTTCCTACCTGTTGGAACTGGCATCCTCTCCCGACATTCTCGCGCGAGGCGTTGATTACCTTCTTGCCTGGCTGTTCGCCTGCGCGTGCGTCGGGCTGACGTGGATGAGCATCCTCGGCGCTCGCTGGTTTTATCACGCCTGTTTAAGAACGGTCTTAAGTTAATGTCTTCCCCGCCCTATAGGACGGGGTTTTCAACGAACAGGTCAGATAAGCCCTCTGGAGTACACCGAAACAGACGCAGAACGCCGCGCGCGTTACGGGGAATTCTACTGGTGGCCGTCTACAAGCTGCCTCCAGTTGAAGTGGCGGAAAGATCCAGAGGCGAGGATCGCGGCCCCGCTCTACCGATCTACTGAGGGAGTTGCACGTCAGTCAAATCCCAAGGGACATCTGATGTCCCTTTTCATGATCCTCGCACCCGCTCGGCATCTCCGAAACCTCTCGTGGAGCGAGTTCCGGCTCATCCAGGGCGAATGCCTTTTCCGCCCAGGCGCGATATTCGAAATCGTCGCAATCTCTAAATTCGCCCTCGAGGGTGGTCCAATTCGCCTCTCTCTCCGGAACGTACACCCTGTTCAGCGCGTCCAGGCAGTTTTCCTGCGCCCTTTCCAGTTGATTGGCGGGTATTTCGTGACCCTCCATGTGGGCAAGCATGACGAGACGTCCGGCAAAATCCGATAGCCTGTTGTCGTCGAACTTTATCACGGACCTCTCGGTCCAGCTGTCGGAGTTGTGGAATAATTGCTTTCTGGCTCGATCCCTGTCGCTGGGGAAACCGTCGTAGATCCTTTCCTCGCTCGTGGAATCCTTGTCATTCTCGTATTTCTCATTGAGAATTGCTTCAGCAACCGCTTTCCTTACGTCATCGAAGCTATTGCCAACGGTCAACCGTTCGGCTATTTTCCGCGAACCCATCCCGTCGAGGATTCGGAGGGCGTCTGAATCCTCGTAAACGTAAGGAGCCGCTGCGGCCCGAATGGACTTTATCGGCGTATCCCTTGTGTACATCAGGTTTCGGACATCGTCCGCATTCGTGGGGAGATCGTCCCTCCGGATGTCGGCTAGATACCAGCGCTTCTTGTTGTTCGTGGTGAGCACCTTGCAGGGAACCAGATCGGGAGCGCCGAAATGCGTGTAGACCCACACGGTCCTCCCGTCCGCCATCGCGGACGAGAGCATCTTATCCACCCGAGAGGTGTTTCCGGCCGCGACGGCATGCTTCCAGAGCCATTTCGCCCTTTCCTTGATTCTCCTGGCGATATCCAGAGTGGCCTTGCAGTCGCCCATAGCGTCGTGAGCGGTGATCTCGATGCCGTTCGCCGGCGCTATCGCCTCGAGTTTCCAGTTCTCGGAGCCGTCCTCCCGTATCGGTATCGTCAGGATGTCCGGCATCGTGGACCTAGCGACGCGCGCAAGGGCGAGAACGTCGAGACGATAGGCGTTTCTTCCGGAGGTTACGTAAGGGTCCCTGAGATTGCGAAACAAGGTCGTTCTGATGAGCTCGTCGTCAAAGGAAATACCATTATAGGTGACGAAGAGCTTTGGATCGTATCCCCTCGCTTTCAGTTCTCTTTCGATCATCAAGGCAGCGTCGTATTCGGATACCCTCTCCGGGGCATCGAGGGTAGCCGGCTTGAATCCGGTAACCGCCAGCGCCTCTCGGGAGGGAAGAACGTAAGGAAGCCGTCTGACGAGAACTTCCTTCCGGCTCATCTCCGTAAGGTTGCGATCCGTCTGAATCGTTCCAAATTGCAGAATTTGTGCATGCCTGACATCGGCGTCCGTCGCCTCGGTGTCGTAGCAGGATCCGCTAGGGTACATGATCAGTCCTCAAAAACAGTCAATCAATATTGAGAGCATGGAGAGATTTTCACAATGGCTAGCGAGCAGATAGACGTTCGAACCTATACGGTGCCGGGTCGTGTCGTCGGTTGGGCGGATGATGGAGGGGCAAGGGTGGTGGTTCTTTCGGATGCACCGGGATTGCCCTTGCGCGAGTATTTGGTTCGAGTGCAAAAGCCGATCATGGGCAGGAAGATCCCGAATTTCGAGGGGCTAAAGAAGAAGGGACTCAGAACCAAGGGTATGGTTCTCCTGAGGAAGGCCGTGCTTTCGGGGGACGTTCTGGAAGCCAAGGAGGTGGAGATCCTGACACCGAAAGACGCGGAAGACAACGCCTTCATCTTTCAGGAAGCGGCATGCAGCATCTTCCCGCCTTCTGAAGGCTCGCAGATAGCTACCCGGGCAAGGGTCGCCATTCTGTCTGACGCGATCGTCACGGAAACCTTCACCACGGGTCTGGCTCACGTGCAGACCAAACTCGATCAGGCCGGGCTATTCGGTCACGTCGGCGTCATTTTCGCCGGTCGAATGAAGGACGGAGCGTATCGGGAGCTTCGGTTTGGGGGCGACGAGGAACGCACGCCGAAGGAAATCGTCAAGATGCTCTTCGCTAACTGCCCGAAGGACGTCATTAAGGAAAGCAGGACCTCCGGCAACAAGCGTGAACGATGGGTGATGGTTCCGTTTTTCGAGGCGGAGATCGCGCAGACTCGTGCTTCAAAGCTGTCCGCGCAACGTCAGAATTTAGACTACGGGACTCCCGATGCTCCGAAATGGACTTCCGGCCATGCGATCATGCGCATCGAGCAAGGTGAATGGAAGATCGCCGACACCACGCCCGCCGGAGACACGAAGCCTTCAGATCTTCACTCTCTCGTCGCCAGCGATTGACGCCTGGCTGGCATTGGTTAGGGGCGCATGTCCATTGATGAATCGACCCGGGATGTGCCCTCCCCCATCTCCGTCGCGAATTCTTCGTATAGATCTGACATCTTTTGCTTTATCCATTCTCCGAATTCTGCGTTTTCGGAGGAAATCGTCAGATGCATACCCGCTTGGCTGGTTCGCGCCATGCCGATCTGCCGACCATTGTGCATGAGCGTTTCAGCCGGTACTGAGGGCTGAGCCTTAGGAGCCGGCTTCTTCGACTTCTGCGCAGCCTTATTTGCGGCCGTAGTTGCCTGCTTCATAACCAGAAGCGCGCGCTCCATCCTCTCTTTCGACGACAACTCCGGGAAATCCGGCTTCCCGATCTCGAGTCGGATCAGGTCGACGAGATGTTCGTTCTTGAGAAATTTCGACAGCGCCATCCAGCGAGGTTCGCCGACGCCTTCCGCACGCCCTATGGCGTATCGCACATCCTCGGGTATGTTTGTTACGGTTGAAAGCATTTTCGACAGGGACGCCTTCTCTAACCCGAGTCGAGGTGCGATGTCCTTCTGGGTGAGGCCGGTGTTTTTCAGGAGGCTGTGCGCCCATGACGCACGCTCGATGTAGGTGAGGTCCAACCTCTCTGCGTTTTCGCTGGTTTGAAGAAGAAGGAGTTCTTCATCCGAGACACTGTTGATGAACGCCTTCAGCAGCCATTTATTCGGCTCGGCGCTCTCATTGGCCAGTTCCTTGATCGCCTGATGTCTTCGGTGCCCGAAAACGAGCTGATATTTGCCGCGCTCCTTCGGGTGAGGACGAACGGCTGCGGGGGCATAGTTCCCCTCCATGTCGCGAATGGAGGCTTTCAGCTGGTCGAGTTTCTCCCGAGCTTCCGGGTCCATGTCGTACCGATCCCGCATAAAGCTCGGCTCGACATCGAACGGATTTAGGTAGACGGCCGTGTCGTCCTTCTTGTTGTCCATAACCTTGGCGACGCTGTTTACGACCGGGGACTTGATCCGCTCCTCCGGAACCTCCTTTGGCTCAGGTTTGGACACTTCCAAGAGACCGACATTCCTTGATTTCATCTTATCGACCCCACTGTTGGTGGATTAGCTTCAGAATTTCATCATTGACGGCATCCATGCTCTCAAGTGCACGCCTGAGAGGCTCTCGTCCGACTTCGCCGCTTTCGGTTTCGTAGAGAGACTTCTTCGCGATGCCAGCCCCCGCGATCGCCGTGGACTCCAGTGCCTCCTTCATGAGAACATCATCCTGGAA
Organism: Roseibium sp. RKSG952; assembly: GCF_009711355.1. Taxonomy (NCBI): domain Bacteria; kingdom Pseudomonadati; phylum Pseudomonadota; class Alphaproteobacteria; order Hyphomicrobiales; family Stappiaceae; genus Roseibium; species Roseibium sp. RKSG952. The sequence goes on from NZ_SMMF01000866.1 coordinate 6,459, forward strand.
GAGCGTTCTCATGAGGCTGGCAGTCTTAATTTGCGGATGATCGTTCGGATCGTAGCGGGTCAACAGAAAACGAATGAAATCGTGATCGAACTTCCCTCCCCTGTCCGTCAGCACCTTAGCCGTGTCCGACATCATCTTCAGGAACTGTGAGCAACTAGCGATGTCCATCATGGCCGGATGAACGGTAATAATGAGGCCCGTTGCGGCGAACAGCGCCGAAAGCGTCAGGTATCCTAACGTCGGAGCCGTGTCGATGACGATTACGTCGTATCTGTCGGAGACTTCCGAAAAGGCATTGTCCAGGCGCTCATAAAAGTATCCGTAAGGATCGTGAACCTTGCTGGTTAGGGCTTGAGGCGTTTCGAATTCGAACTCTTGCACGATCAGGTTTGAGGGTATGAGATCGAGTCCGGTAAAATAGGTCTTCCGGATCACCTCCTCTATCGGTCGTTTTTCGCCATTGTAAGTGATGACTGAGTAGATCGTGTCCGCGTAACTAACATCCTTGTCCGGAAACAGTCCGAACGTTGTCGTCAGCGATGCCTGTGGGTCGAGGTCGACGGCCAGCACTCTGTAGCCCTGAAGCGCGAGGTAGTGAGACAGATGAAGAGATGTCGTCGTCTTGCTCGATCCGCCCTTGAAGTTGACCGCAGCAATAATTTGAGTGTGCTCGCCTTCCCGCCTGTGCGGGAGAAAACGAAGCGCGTCCTTCGGGCGCTTCTCGGCGAGAAACTCCCTCAGCTCCCAAACCTGCTCGAGAGAATAGACGCGACGTCTGTTCGCCATCCGCTCCGGCTGTGGGCCCTCCGATTTAATGGAGGACGACCGAAAACTACTTTCCGGCACGCCAAGGAGTTTTTCGAGATCCCCCGTCGTGAACATGCGTGTGAAGCGCTTGCGGGCCTCAGGCGGAAAGGCCTTGTGCCCGATGTCGTCGAGAGTTTGAGACAGCGTCCAATGAAGCTGGTCGATCTTCTCGATGCTGTCTTTCGCGAGTTCATTGCTCGGCATCGTGCCGTAAGAAAAGTCGTCAGCTGCGGTCATTCGCTTCTCCCAACGCTCTTTTCCGTGGTTTCACGTCTTTAGCGTTTAATTAGAAAAGTCCCGTTGTCGATATCACATGTGGTTGGTTAACATCATATTAAACCTAGACATAAATTTCGCGTTTTCGGAACTGAAACGTTTCGCGAGCCGCCCGTGCGCCACTTGGTGATTTTAAGCGAATCAGTGCGGCGATGTGCGCTGATTTAAAACCACGTTGGGCGGTTTTGTAACCAACCTTAAATGTATATGCACAGTTTTTGTTAATCTCGAGCGAGGGTTTCTCTGTTTCCCCTCACCGGCACCAATGAACAACTATGCAACCGATTGGATATTGAGCACCAATCGCGCGCTTCCTTTAACCGCTCTTTGTTTCGCCGCATTGCGTCGAACTTTCAGCGCTCGATAAAATTCACCCGCATTTCCGCTTGCAGCTGTCGTTTCGCTTAATGGGGTCCGCTCTAGAACGATCGTGTCTTCGGTGAGCAGGTGTTTCGAATTCTTCGCAGGCCCCGAGTTGTGAATTCACAACTTGCCTGGTCGATAACGTTTCGAAGTCGACCAGGAGTCCTGTTTCGAGAATTCCGATCCGCCCTTAATGAGGCTTGTTTTAAGCGGGCAAATTCGACACATGAGACTCCTTCTGATCGACTAACGGGACGAAAAGGAAGGAGCTTGATGACGGTTTCTATTCGAGTGAACGCGCGGCGGGATGGACCCTACTCATTGACTAGGTTCCGCAAATCGGCAGTGCGCCTCTCAGAATTTCTGACACCGCTCCGGGCGGATCGGAAGCTGCTGTACCTGGCATCGGTTGTGAGCTCACAACTGACCGCCCAATACTCGACATCAGCCGATTGAGAGCTTCCTTCCAATGGGGCAGGGCGCACGCGCCCGAGAAACTCGAGATTCAAATTAAGCACCCTCCCCCGTTCCGAGTTGTGAACTCACAACTAAGCTTATCCTCGCGCCGTTATAGCGAGTTGGAAGGTCTTTTGATTGGCTGAGTTGTGAGCTCACAACTCGGCTATGTTTGGTTTATTAATAAAAAGTTAATAAAAATAAAAACAATAATTAAATCAGTAATATAAGCGAAAGTTGTGAGCTCACAACTCGGCTATAATGAGGGAAAATGGTCAATCATCAGGAGAAACTGGAAGTGAAGCCGACAGCATTGCGCTCGGATGGTTGTGAGCTCACAACTGACGTTTGGAGAGAATATTTTCCGACGATTTCATTCTTCTTATTCCAAGTCACCGTGTATCCTTATTTAGACGGCTGGAGAACTCATGACGCACCTCGCAGGCATTGAAAACACAACGAACTCCGTAGCCCGGTTGTCGGGTCTTTTACGAATCATCGCGAGCGATGACGATCATGATGAGGTGGGTCGCGCGGCAAAGTTCGCCCTAAGTGCGATAGTAGCCTCCGGTTCGCGTATCGATTTTGGGGGTCGGCGCCTCAGTTTGGCCGCGCGCGACACCGTGTCGGCGGCGGCCATGAGTGTCGTAGGCGCCGCCGTAAACAGGGGCAAGTTACGCCGGTCGACGATGGTGGTGATCGCGGAGATTGCGGACCTTGCCATCTCTTTGTCTTCGGGGGAGGGCGCCTCAAGGCATGTATCCGGAAACCTTGATGCCGCGCCTTCAGGATGGAGAGGGAGGGAAGGGGGGCCATTCAAGTCGGAAAACGCTCTCGGGCTTCCCTGCAAGATCACGCGCCGTCCTGACACTCCCGGCGGATCCTGGTGTCTCTATGTTTCCGGCGTTCCTCTGTGTGGAGCTCAGACACCAAGGGAGGCCGCGATGAAATCCGACAAGTTCGCCGTCCTTTTGTCTACAGGTAGGGCGCTTTCCACCGTTGCGGCCTGACCGTTCATCCGGTTCACATTTTCGGCGCTTTGATCGTTGCCGCGGCCTCGGCGCGCGCTCTCCAACCATCCGCGGTCGATTCATACTGCTCGGCTTCCTTGATTAATTTATCGGCTTTTTTCCTCCAAACGGATGCATTGTGGTCGAATTTGGCGGCTTGACCCAGGCAATAAGCTTCGTCCGCCCAGGCAATATCAAGAATCCACTTGGGACAACGCGGATGGGTCAGATTAAATATAGCTAGCTTACGCCCTGTCTCGGCTTCAATATTCTTCTTCTCCCGCTCGGCAGAGCCGAAAGAGATGATTGCGGAGACTACTTCGCCGGACGCTTCATCCACGATGGCGTAGATTTTCGGGGTGCCGGCATCGTTTACGAAAATACTCATGGTTTTTCTCCAGTGGACATCGACATCAATCAATCGTCGTGGAAGATCGGAGCGATGCCGTCGCACTTGTAGGTGTTTTCTTTGTATGTCTTTAGAGCTTCGTCCAAACCGACGGTTTCTACGAATGGCGCCAGCGGGTCCTTCTTCGGCTGCGGCGGGACCGCATCGATCCGACTGCGCATCGGGATCTTCAACGCGTCTGGGAGGGCGGTCACAATTTTTTCCGCAAGCAACTCCCAGGGTTCTCGTTCCGGGTCGTCCATCATGCCTGGCAACGTCTTTTCGCAAGCTGCTTCGATCGCCGCGGATACTCTCGGATCCCTGAGCGCAACCGGACTGGAGTAAAGCCACTCCGAACCCTTTTGGGTCAGTTTCATGTTGTCGTCGACGAGGTCCCTGGCGATAAATCCCTCGATGTGGTTCGCCCATGTGGACGGACGTCCCAGTCCGTTCTTCACTGCTGCTTCCAGTAAGGCCGTGTCGAGCCGCCGTGTGGTGACCTTGGACTCTGGCCAACGCTGCTGTCCGGGATAGTTTGGCCCGCATTCGCGCCGCCAGTCCAACCCGGCGATGTGCGCGGCCACGTTCTTCGAAAAGCCCTGGTTGACGAGGAAGGCACCGATCCTGCTCGTGTCGGCGCTCTGGTTCGAATGCTCTTGACCGCTTTTTAGAAGATCTCGCCCTACCATCGTGCGCAGACCCTCCTGGTGTCCTTGCCGCACCGGATCCTGACTGACGGCGACGTTGCCGATGGGGTAGGGGGCATCATGGGTTTCGGTTTCCGACTTCTCGGCGACCTTCGATCCATCGAAATCGTAGCCCGCCTTTCGCAGGATCTTTTCGACCTTGCTCAGCGTCCCCTTCGAGATGCCGCGAGAGCCAGACCGGGGGTAAGACATACGACCGGCCTCGTATAGCTTCTGAAGAGCCGTCGAACTCTCCTTCGGAGACATGTCTAGTCTGTCGCCGGCTCGAACCATGATGTCGCCTGTATGTGCGGGCGGAACCGATGTCGGGGTCGTCTCGGATTTGAACTCAAGGGCTGGAAAACTCACCTTCGTTAGCTGACGAGCGACTTTGGCATCTATGATGCCTTCCACCTTGCAGTCCACAATCCAGGGACGGCCACCGTCCTTGGCCCTCGCGACCAGCCTCAATTGCTCAACGGCGGGAGGATGCTTATCAACCAAGCCGAGAAGAGCAGATCCGACCCGCCCGACGGAAACACCGTTTCCTGAAAAGGTCCCTCCGATCATCCGGTCGATGATCGCACGGGTTCTTCCGGGAACCGCATCCTTCTTGTAGACCGGCGTTACGTCGTCGAGAGCGGCCTTGACGGACTCTTCGTCCATGCCTTTCAGGCGAACGCGCATGGCATCGGGATGGATATCAGCGATCAACTCCGCGACATCCCAAGCGATGACATCACCCTCCTGGTCAGCATCGGTCGCTACAAAAACCCTGTTCGCCTCCTTCGCTTCGTTTCGAATTCGTTCTCCGAGTTCGTGATCACGCAAGCTGCGCTCGAACTCCCGAAATAAAGTATCGATACCCATCGGCGTGAGCTTCTTCGGCATCTCGTAAAGATGCCCCTTCGTCGCCTGAACGCGAACGGGCGACCCTGTCTTCGACAGGATCGCCTCCAGTTGCTTCGCCTTGCCGGGCGCTTCAATGATGAAGAGGTCGTGCATCTTCCGGTGGAGCGCCCCTTATCCCGCCTTTGGGCCGCCGCCGACGGCGTTGGCGATCTTGTTAACGACCGCGATGATCATGTTGCGCATGTTCTCCGCGATTTCCTTCATTCTCTTCTCGAATTCCTTGTCGTCCTTGCTCTTCGACACGAGATCCGGCGCATTCTTTTCTATCTTCTTGGCAATATCCGCCTCGCGCTCGGCCAAGAATTCCATCTCTCTCTGAAGCTTCGCCGGATCCGGGCTGAATTTGGCCTTGGACGACAGTTCTGAGATATCCTTGTTAATCCGATCGGACAAAGTTTCCGCTTTCTCGAGTTCCGCAGCCATTGCGGAACGCTTGGAGCGGACGGACGGATCCTTAAGGACGTCGCTCAGGATGTTCGCGCCCGTCGGATCGCCCGACGGGTTCGCCTGCAACTGCCCAACGTATTCCGAGAGGGTGATGCCCTTCATCGCGGCCGTGCCCTCAAGTGCCTTCAACTTGTCGTTCCCGAGGATCGACTTGTTGTAGGCATCGATGGATCCGACCAGCTTGTCGGCCTGGTGGTTGAGCGCATTGAGATTGTTGGGAATGCGCCGCTCGCGGGTATTGAAATACTTTTTCATGGCGGCTTCCGTCGGAGACAAACCCTTGTTAGGGGCGAGTCGCTTCCCGAGATTTCCGAGAAAAGCAGAAAACACGCCTCCTGAGCCATAGCCGCCGTGATGCTGCTGCCTCTCTTGGTTCTGCCGCGCCTGCGCGGCAGCCGCCATAGCCGCCTTTTGAAGGTCGTCATTCGCCGCCTCCGCCTTCAGATCAGGCTCATCGTCGAGGTCCTTTTTCTCCTTGGCTTCCCCCGAGTCGCTCTCGCTGCCCGAGGTTTCGCCGCCAACGTTCGGTGTCTCGACGGCGGAGGCTTCCGGAGCGGACTGAGGCTGCGGCGCGACGACGGTCTCATCCGTGCTGCGAGCCTGAACTCCTTCGCTCAGCTTCGCGAGACCCTCGGCGAAGTCATCCTCATCTTCCGGCTCGTTCTTCTGTGTCTCTTCCGCCGGCGACGCCGGTTGAGTTTCCTCGGCGGCCGGGGAGGCGGGCTTCACCGCAACCGGAGCGTCCTCGATCATCATGTCGTCGAAGTCGTCTTCCGGCGTCTCGTTTGCCGAGATTTCACGTCTTTTCAAGGCCATTTCTACTCCCCCATACCTTAATCCTTAGAGACCCCGGCCCGTCAGCGGGGACTGTTCACTGAGGATAGCGGTCTGGGCTGCAAGGTTCGTCGCAATTCTTTCGAGGAGTTGATAATTCTCGAAACCCTGATAAGCGATCACGGCAAGGATGTTCTTTACTTCCTTGATGGCCGTAGCCTCATCCTTGTCCGACTTGACTGCCCACTGTGGGCTGAGAAGGAATTGGCGACTCTGAAGCATAAGGAAATCCTTGTTTGCCACGCCGTCATCAAACACGGCAGCATTGAACCCCGGTATCTCATTGGCGATGCCTTGTGCCCAATCGATCGTCTTTCCGTCCTTTTTCCGGTGCACCTGCGCCGCCAGATAGGCCATAGTCTCGTTCGAGATCGACATTCTTGCATTAGACGCGTTCTTCATTTGTGCTAAGATCCTGCCCTCCGGAGTGTTTGCCTGAGCGTCACTTACGGTGGTCTTGGGTGCCGGATTGACAACGTTCGCAATGAACGCGTTCGCCGCTTCCATGCGCTTCTCGCTGATGCCGTAGGTTGCATTATCCGTCTGCATAAAGATGGATTCGTCGACCGCGATGTCTCCACCTGGGATGTCGCCCTCGGTCTCACAGAGGCCCGCCGCGACATTCGCTGCTGTCGCGTACTTCTTACAGTGCGCGTCGAGAAGCGCCAGCGCGGCCGGATCCTGCCCGAGACTACTCGGCATGCTTTCGTCGCCCTGAGCCCATTTATTCTGGGCGTTGGTGATAGCTCTCTTTGTCGCATTCGCCTCCGTGATGATCGCGCCGCCGGAAGAACCAGTGGCGATCTTGCACGAGGAGGCACCGGACACGGCCGAGGCCATCGCATCCATACGGGTGCGTTCGATCTGCTTCACCGTCGCGCGGTCGTCCTGCTGGTCAGCGAGGGTGTGCTGCGCGCCGGTCTGTTCGCGACTGTTGCCGGAGAGCTGACCCGTCGCGAGACGCAAAGCCTCGATGATCGCGAGCTGCATCGCCGAGATTTTCTGGTTGAAATTAGTCATGATGCGGACGCCGTTTTCGTTGGCGTGACTATGGTCGTAATACCCTCCGCAACACGTTCCTGTTGCAACAGGCGGCATACTAGAGCCATAGGCGCTCGATAGCCCCCCGGGATTGGAGCCGCCCGATGTCCCCGATGACCCGCCGGACGAAGTCTCCGCTAATGCCGGAGCGCCGGCAAAGACGACCGAAAAAACTGCGGCTGCTGCGATTTTTTTTAGAGTGGTTGTCATGCTTGTTGCTCCTTATTGAAAAACGTCCGTCAGCGTCGTAGCCCTCCCCGAAGGACCTCCGATGCTCAAGAAACCGAATGGGTTACTTGGTCCGCCTGAAAAGTTGATTCCTCTTCCTATGCCATCAAATGCCTCCCCCATTGTTTCTGCGGGAAAGAACCCGCCCAGGCTGGAGGTATCGATTCCCCCGCCGAAGGCTCCAGCAACCTGCTGCGCCACGCCTTCGGCCTTGTCGCAAGACCAAGTCTGAAGCATCGATGTCAGGCTCGACAGACTCGGTGGCTTAAAGAGGATGTCGCTTCCGGCGTTCTGGAACAGTTTGTCTAGGCATCCGAGACCCGCGAACCCGTTGGACTGACCGCCGCCCGAGGTACTTTCCATCTGACTGAACCCGACGTCGTCGGACTGGGCAGCACTGGTCATCTGGTTAACGTAGTCGTTTGCGTTCGCGACCAGGGCGGAAGCGATCTCTGGATCGCAAGCGCCATCGGATTGGGCACCCCCCGAAACACTTGAAAATGTGGTCGGCGCCGTGCTCCCCGTTACAGAGGCAACCTGACCGCCGCCGGAGGTGAAGCTGCCTGTCAAATCGGAGAAGTTGATACCAGCGCCTCCCGTCATGGTCTCGGTGAGATTGTCAAGAACGTTACCGCCAAGAGCGGACGAGACCGACCCCGACCTCAAAAAATTGTCGAACTCGGTCACGCCAAGCGATAGCGCGCCCGCAATCATCGAACTCTCGTCGAGCTTGAAGTTCCCGATGACACCACCGAGAAACTGATCCGTCCCCATTTGCTGCAAGGCGCTCCATGTTTCCTGGATGGCGCTGGTGTCAGTCGACAGACCCGTCTTGTTGTTGAACATAGCGACGTTCAACTCACTGGCGGCCGCCCAGCTGACGCTGGCCATCAGTCCGGCGGCGACCAAAGCCGCCCTCAGCCCGGCAGTCTTCCCAAAAGTTGTCATTTACGCACCTCCACCGCCTCGACGCGATCTACGATCCCGTATTGTTCGCCGGCCCAGCCGAATACGACGAATCCATTCGGCGTATTCGTCACGAGGTCCGGTAATCCTTTGCGCATGGCGGTGGCCTGGAGGACATCGGAGACGGTCGCCGCCTCCAGAACGGTCGCCCATTTCCCGTTCGCCTCGCGAATGACCCGGACCGGACAGCCGATCAGGTCACCACAGGCCATATCCCCCGTCTGCTTGATAATGAGAAGTCTGTTGCCGTCTTCAGTTTTCACAGCTCCATACTCGTATGAGACGCGGTCCGACCCCGTTTCCGCGAGTTTAAGAGCCCCTTCGCCGAACGCCCCAGCGATCCCGCGCACGCTTTGTGGCGGAACTCGCTCCAAATTGATCGGCATACCGAGATCCGAAGAGGTTGGCTTGTAGTTCGGGTAGGTGTAGGTCCAGGTGATCCCGTCAGCGGTGATCGGCGCCGGAAGTCTTCTTTGAGGCGCACCAAACTCAATCGCTGATGTCGCCCGATCAAAGATGATCTTCCAATTTCCCGTAGTTCCCCTGTAGAAATGCTTCAACACCACGGTGCGGCATGTTTTCATATCTCTGGAACAGGATCCGGAATGAACGAACCGAGCGATGATTTCGCCCGTGTCGTCGAGATCCAGATCGAGCACGGACGACTCGAGCACCATACCGGGTCGCTCTGAAATGTAGCCCGGAAACAGGGATCGAACGATCCTGGCCTGCGCCGTCTCCGGGTTATCGTCGAAGACGACCGGGGCGGCATGAGCCGATCCCGCCGCGACTACGCCCGAGAACATCCCGATTGCCGCGATCATTCGATTAAATGAAATCATTTGAACAAGTCCTCAAGCGTGGATGTTGTGTTGTCGATGTTCACGCCCGATCCGGAACCCGGGCCGACTGTGGATGTCGCGTTGTCGATGAATCCTCTGGCGGTACCCCCAAGGGCGCTCGTTAGGTCAGCTCCTCCAATAATACCGCTCGGAAGCTGCCCTACCGCGCCGCCGCCGACACCCCCGAGTACCTGATCGAAGATCTGAGATGCCTGATCGCAGGCGAGGTTCTTCACCATGTCGAGAATGCCGCTGAGTGAGGGCGGCTTGAAGAAGATATCCAACCCCCCGGTGGTCATCAACGTGTCAAGACAGGTTGTGGACGCGAATGACCCGGAGCGCCGGGAGAAGTTCTGGTCCGCCAGATCCGACATCCCGTTGATATAGGCTTCGCGTTGCTGGTTGAGGATTTGCTCGACCTGCGGATCACAGGCATCCGTAGCCATGGCCCCGATCGGATAAAGGACGCACAAACCACCGACGAACGCCGCCCTGATTGTGTTCTTAAACTTCTTCATTATACCCCTCCTGCTCCAGGCGTCGATTTCTGAGCCATTTCGAATCCCGCCGTCGCGACGATCGCGAGCGTTTCCCCGTCGAAAATCGTGCGTGCGGCCCTAGGACCCAGCGCCTGCATCAATTCCACGACATCTTGAAGGAACACCGGCGCGATCTTTTCCATCGTGCTATCCCCGGCATCCCCGTCCTCTTCGTCCTCGCCCGCCGCCGCGTACCTGCGCTTCGGATCGAAAAGAATAGCCAAATGCTTCGGAGACAACGAATGCGGCCGTCCCGACATCCATGCGATGAACCGGATGCGCCGCGCGCGATCCAGGTTAGCGAAATCCTCCTGCTTTCTATAGACGAAGTCGAGAACCCTCTCCACCTGGCCGTCGCCGGTCAGTGAGGACAGCTCGCCAAGTCCGTCGCTAACAACCTTTAAGGATTCTTCGCTACAGTCGGTTTGCTCCTGAACGACTCCCTTCAGATCACCTGGGAGGAGCATCATCCATTTGTCCATCGAATCCTTGTCGAGACGAACCATCGTTGTTCCTTGCGCGGTCGCGGGAAATTCTACCTACTTACATTGAGCAGTCTGTTTGAACACAACGCAAGCATCCAGGAGACAGAAATGAGTGAACTCTATCCGGCGATCGGTACAGGCGTGTCCGGAAGGACCGAGTTAAGCGTCAAGTCCGAAGACATCAGCGCGGTTTTCGAGGACTCTCCGGAATTCGCCACCGCCCTCGGCTATACGCCTTCCGTATCCCCGGAGATCGCCCCGGCGGCGGCAGCTCCGTCTACCAACGAATCCCTTGATCACGTTCCGGAACCTGGCGTTTTCAACGCCCCGAAATTTGGCGCGTAAGGATTTGATCAGCAAATTTTGTTGACACGCCCTTTGCCACATGCCAATCCTTCATCAACGCGGAATTCACTGCGACACAAGGAGAAACGAAACATGTCAGATCCAGGCGGCGTGGCGGGGGACCAGCTTCGCGCATTCGTAGAGCGCATTGAGCGCCTCGAAGAAGAGAAGAAAGTAATCTCCGATGACATAAAAGATGTCTACGCGGAAGCGAAGGGGAACGGCTTTGATATCAAGTGCCTCAGGCGTATTATTAGCCTCCGAAAAAAGCAACCTCATGAGCGTGAGGAAGAAGAGGCTGTTCTAGATCTTTATCTTCAGGCTCTAGATACGTCGGGATCAAGTGCTGCTACCTAGGTCGTGCCCTTGGTAATTAGCGAAATTTCCATAAAGGGAGCGCCACGCAAATGTGGCGCTCCCTTTTTTCTTCCCATCAATCCCAGGCACAGCTTCTCCGGCATCTCGACTTCGTCGGTCGTCCATACGGACAGGCGGCCGCTGGTCACCGGGATCCAGAGGGTCAGCGGCTGCTTGGTCGTTCCCTTGACGCCCCAGGGCGAACGAGGCGCTGGAATGCCTTGTGCAATTTCGGACCTATCCCGGCGAACGTCCTTGGACTTGAGGGCGATCCAGTCCCGTCCGCCCGCTCCGATATTGATGAGCGCTCGCGACCATCGAATCCCCTTCAATGCCTCGACATCGCCTTTTAGGCAGGCGAGAAGCGGTTTTCCATCGTGAACTCCGATGGAGAATCGCCGGCCACCGATGTCCGACAAAAGAAGGTTCTCCTTCTTGTGGCTCGATATTCCGCCGATCTTAACGAGTCCTGCGTACCAGTTGAGGAAAGGGTTATGTGCGATGTCGTCCGCCATCGGAGTCCTCTTTAGATTAAATCCTTGGGAAAGGTTGCGGCAGTCTCTGCTGCCTGTAAAGATTCAGTTTCGGATGACAAGCATCGGGGACCTAAGGAATCATGATCGAAGGATACGAGGGTAAGGTACGGAGCTGGCTCGGCGACGGGTTCTCAATCAAGTCGGTGGACGGCGCCGTTCTGGTCGCCTCACAACCGCTGGGCTTCTCGGCCCTGGCCGAAACCGGGACTTCAGAGGAGGTGGCGCAGGCCGGTGCCGCAGCGTTGAGGGCGGCGGGCATCGATGCGCCTGTCTCCGGCTTTGTGGTGAGAGATGCTGGAGGGGTCGACATGATGTTCGCGGCGCTCGCCCGCACGGCTGCCTCTAAGATGCCTCTTTCCCCAGAAACGATCGCCAAGGCCATGTCCGCCGGCGAAAAGCGGGATAACATGCGACCGGGCAGGAAGGCGGTACCTCAAACCACACTTACGATGATCGAGGCGTGCGTCACGGGGGCTGTCGGCACGGAGGGAGCCATGCTCTCCGGCCTGAGAATTCCTCCTCATGATCTGGTTTCTCCGACGTTCTTCCTTCCCGCCATCCTTATCTCGGCAGGGAATTCTTGGGCGATGCCGGTCGCCGCTTCCGGTGGTCGTGGCGGATTTCTGACGCGCCTGAAAAAGGACCCGGAAGCCATTCTCGGTTACAGGGTCACGGACATCGAAGCTGCTGCCCCCCTTCTTTTATTCGTTCCGATAGCCAACGCTTTGAGGAACTCGTTTTACCACGGTGAGTGCGTTCTGGATCCAATGGTGGAGACCTTCGCATGGTTCCTGGGTGCGAATGGCCTCGATGAGGAAGAAATTGACGAACTGGACGTGAGGGTATCCACGTCCTAGCGGACGGAGAAATGCCGTGGCATTGCGTAGATCGGACAAGAAAACGACCGGCGACACCATCGCCGATGACTGGGATCGCCAGGACAAGAGATTCCGGAAAAAGGTCGCCATTCAGCAGTTCATGAGCCACAACGCGGCGATTTTCTCTGCGCTCGCGCGATCTGGCCAGGGGGTCGACGGCGCGCTCGACGGAGACGTTCTCAAGAAACCTGTTACACAGGCACACGCTCTCTCTCGCGAGGTCGCGGCTCTCGTCGCCGGGAAAAACGTCGGCGAAGTCACGGCAGCCGACGCGAAGCCCTTCCGGTCCGCTGCTGCCGACATTATTGCGGAAGCCTATTTCAGAGGCCGCGAGATCGACATCAAATCTGCCGCCAGGAACATCGCCGATGTCGCCGCTCTCGTGGACGACACCTGGGACCACGACCTCTATAAGGACGACAACGTGCGCCCGCGCACGTCCGTTCGGATGACAGCCGCGGCCGTCGCCGGAGGCCTTTCTGAAACCGTTGCTGTCTATGATTTCAGGGTGGGCCGCGAGGAGGTTCTCGAGCGCTTGATGCGAACCGTCATTGAGACCGCAGTCAGTTCCGCCATCGCGATGATGCCGGAGGACGCGAACGAAGGCGAACTCTCGAACCTCACCCAAACGCTGGCCAGAACCATGACGGGTGTCATGAAATCCTGCTACGAACGCAAGGCCAGGACGGTCGTAGCGTCCCTCGAACACATGTCCGAGGAACGCAAGAGGGACTGGTTCTCCCGAAACGACCCGATCTCCGAACTGACCGAGGAATTCTCGTCATGGGCATCCTGCATGTGTGGTTTCGCCATCGCAGCCTCTTCCGAAATCGCCAAGCCCTCTAGGGAATCGACTAAGGGCAACAATTTTACTTCCCAAAAATGAATCCTTGAGTCACCATCCCGAATAGGCATTCTCGCAACCTCCGGACGATGACATGGCACTCCTGACCGAAGCCTTCGGAAACTTCATGTTTTCCCTGAACTCCGGGGATGCGCCCGCCGCGATGGCGATCGCCACGGCATTCCTGTTCGTCGTCGGTACGATCGTTGGGAGCTTCGCCGGCATGGCGGCGGACCGAATATCTAGGTTCACGGGCGAGGAAAGCCTCCTAAAACTCCTGTCAGCACCACAGTCTCATTGCGACGGCTGCAAAACCCCTCTCTCACCCCTGAGTCTCGTCCCGGTGCTGGGCTGGCTCGTCAGAGGAGGGCGTTGCCCCAGATGCAAGACGGGCATCACGTATGTCTACCCGATGTCCGAGGCTTTCGTCGGCGCCGTGTCGGCCTTTCTTCCCTTGTTGCTTTCCGAATGGTCCCTTAAGACGCTTTCCTTCGTTTTCGTTTTCTGGGTCTGCATCGTCCTGTCGTGGATCGACATCAGGAACAGAGTCATTCCGGAGTTCGGAACCTGGCTCCTCCTGTTCACAGGCCTTGTCTTCTCCCCCTTCGAGGCGGATCCTCTTATTCGGTCGCTCGGAGCCGCCGTCTGCGCCCTGTGCTTTTGGATGGCGCTGACCATCGCCGGACTTCTAAAGGGAGAGGATACGCACGCGGGCGGCGACGTCGCGCTCGCCGGAGCAGCGGGAGCCTGGATCGGGATGAGCAGCAACGCGGCTCCCGTCTTCATGCTGGCGACCTCACTTCTTTTTATCGCGCACGCGGTGGTGGTGCAGAAGATCAACGGTGATCGGTGGGTTCCGATGGGTCCGGCCATTTCCGGAGGATTGTTGGTAACCATGGCGTCCATGCTCCTGTGAAGTTCGAGCACAAAAATTCGCGTATTAACGTTTTTCCTACTCTGAAGGAGGGGATTTTCGGGATGGTGCCTCAAGCAAC
>NZ_SMMF01000236.1:0-417 GCF_009711355.1 Roseibium sp. RKSG952
TATAATTCGGGCTCAAAATGGCGATGATTGAAGGTCGGCCGGATGATAAATGCAGGTCAGAACAGCTATGCTATTGGATCATGGTGCCCCCAAGCCGGTGATCGAGGGCCACTATAAGGCTGTAGATCAACGCAGAACTGGTAAATCAATCTGCCGTCCTGCTCGAAGACTACATGCTTGGTTGCAAACACAATGTAACGGACCGGTTCGTTTGGGGAGCCGATTTTTCCAACACCATCGAGACGCTCCCAACCATGGTCGTCAAAACGTTCGCCAACGTTAAGCGGCATGAAGGGGCGTTCTGACTGAAATACGGCTACAGGCTTATGTTCTCCGGCAATATCGCAAAGGACGAGTTCGTAAGTATCTGGCATCAGTTCGATCTATTCGTGAGCGTCCGACGAACCCGACCTGCCG
>NZ_SMMF01000723.1:0-5624 GCF_009711355.1 Roseibium sp. RKSG952
GCTAAGCAGCCGTTCGTTCAAAGTGCGGCGGATTCAACAAGAGAGCCCGAAGTATACGATGCTGCGGCCAAAACTAATGTCTCCGATGCGCAAAGTGCGGACGCGCATCACGTAACTAAGAGCCCTTGCCTTTCTTGCCCCACTGCCAAGAAACAAAGTTCGTGTAGAAAAAACGTACTGGACGGCTGCTCTTTCGTATCAATAGTTCCCGTTCTATATTCAGACGGTTTGAGAACGTGAAAAGACACGAACAGACGTGACAGGAACAGTGTTTTTCAAATGACCAGAGTTACAATAAGAGTTGGGGATCATGCAGTCTGAGAGTGCAGCGATCGAGCTGAGATCAATAAACAGCCTGCTCGTTGATGAAGACGGCTCCCCTGCACGGTACTGGATCCCCGCATACCAGCGCGGATATCGCTGGGACCGGCTACAGGTAACCCAACTCCTTGATGACATTTGGGGCTTTATCCAGGCCAGCAAGGAGAAAGGCCGAACCTCTTTTTACTGCCTGCAGCCATTAGTTGTCCGCAAGCTCGAAGACGGGGGATACGAGGTCGTCGATGGGCAGCAGCGGTTGACAACCATCTTTATTTTGCTTTCCCACCGAAATGAAATCCTCACACTGCTCGGCAAACAACGCTTTTTCATCGACTATGAGACGCGTGACCGCGCCTTTCTTGATGAAATCGATCTCGACCGATCCAACGAGAACGTAGATTTTTACCACATCTGCGAGGCTTGGCGGGCGATTGAGGAATGGTTTGCCAGCCGCGACCGAATGCATGCGCTTAGGCTGCTGCAGCATCTGCTCAACGACGATGAGACCGATCTGAACGTGAAGGTCATCTGGTACGAGCTGGCGCCCAATGACGATCCGGTTGCAGCTTTCACCCGACTGAACATAGGGAGGATACCACTTACCGAGGCTGAGCTGGTCCGTGCCTTGTTCCTGCGCCGCGCGGCCCAAGACGATGCTACCGGCAATCTTGTGTTACGGATTGCGTACGAATGGGACCAGATCGAAAAACGGCTGCAGGATAACTCAGTCTGGTACTTCCTGCAGAACACCGACCTCGATGAGGCAAACCGGATCGGCCTTGTCTTTCGACTCGCTGCAAGGATGGAAGGCCAGGCGTTAAACGGGGAAGACTACGCGGTATTTTCCCATTTTTCTGACTTGTTGAGCGCAGAATTAAGTGCCGAGATCGAATGGCGCAAGGTGAAGGATATCTTCATGGCGCTGGAAGAATGGTACGAAGACCGATACCTCTTCCACGTCCTTGGGTTTGTTCTCAATCAGACCAGTGGTGGTCTTTCCACGATTACCGAACTGCTTTCTGACAGCCAAGCATCTAGCAAACGCGATTTTTCCCAAGGTCTTCGCAATCGGATCTATCGGATGTTGCTAGGAAGTGATCTATCGGCGGCTTTCCAATATGATCTTGAGAAAGAGATTACCAATCTCTGCCGTACAGTCGGCTACGCAAATGCACCCAAGGTGCGGAGCTTGCTCCTTTTGTTCAATCTGGCAACGCTGCTCGAGGATCCGCGATCAAACATCCGGTTCCAGTTCGATAGTTTCAAGCGAGAGTCTTGGGATATCGAGCACATACGCTCAGTGAGCGACGAACGACCTTCACGCCCACGAGAGCAGGACGAATGGCTGCGCAACTGCTTGAAGTTCCTGCACACTGCCAAGGAAGAAGACGAGCAAGCGCTTGCTGAAAGCATTGAAGCCTACCTCGACCCAGATTCTGAGCCAGGCAGCCGGGTGAGCTTCGAGGAAATTGACGGCAAGATTCTATCGTTTTTCAACGAGGCGATGAACGGCCCTGACCACGACCTCGCAAACCTGACACTGCTGGATTCGCGGACCAACCGCGGCTATCGAAATGCGGTCTTTGCGGTAAAACGCAGAGTTTTGTTGGAAAACGACAGGTCCGGGATTTTTGTCCCTCTCTGCACTCGTAACGTCTTCCTAAAATGCTACAGTCGCACGGTTGGCAACGTCATGTTTTGGACCGATCAGGACGGAGAACACTACCTAGATGCGATCAGTCGAACGCTGACGCGATTCTTCTCGGAGGAAGCAGGGGCAAGCCGATGACTTCGCGAACCACCTTCGGCAAGCTGATCGAACGTTACGGCCGTGTTGAGATCCCTATTATCCAGCGAGACTATGCGCAAGGGCGGGCGGACCAGCACATCGTCCGAGACGACTTCCTCAAATCCCTTCACGACGCGCTATGCCTGCCTAGGGAAGACCCAACACTGCCCCTCGATCTCGACTTCGTCTACGGGAGCATCGTAAACGGCTCCTTTCAGCCGCTCGACGGCCAACAACGGCTCACCACATTGTTTCTACTGCACTGGTATCTCGCTTGGGTCGACGACTGCAGCGAAGATTTCCGCAATCGGATCGTCACATCGAGACGGTCTCGCTTCAGCTACGAAGTGCGTCCTAGTAGTCGGGATTTTATCAACGCCTTTGCTAACTATATACCGGACATCTCGGCCGTGAAGTGCAAAGACATCGCAGAGATGATAACTGACCAGCCTTGGTATTTTCGCAGCTGGCGGTTCGATCCAACGATTCAGGCAGCACTATCAATGCTGGAAAGGATGCACGAGGTTTTCCGGAAAACCTCAGGCCTTTATGCCCGATTGATCGACGAAACGGCTCCCGCGATCACATTCCAACTTCTTGATCTTGATCAGTTTGACCTCTCGGATGATTTGTACATCAAGATGAATGCGCGGGGGAAACCGCTAACTCCATTCGAGACATTCAAGGCACGTTTCGAGAAGCATCTGGAAGACCAGATGAAGAACCCTCCGCCGGATCTCTGCAATGGGACGCCACTTGCAGACTTCTTCTCTCATCGGATTGATACGCGCTGGTCCGATTTTTTCTGGCCGTTCCGTTGCAAGAAAACTGCCACCTTCGACGACGCCATGATGAACCTACTGCGGGCAGTGATCATAGTGACAAGGGATCCCGAAGCGCCTGCAACCTCGCATGATCTGGCCGACCTTCGCTCGATGGCGCGAGTTAGCGGCTATACGTGGTTTCATGACAGGGGTTGGCTGGATCAGGAAATGGTCCTGGCTCTGATCACGCTCCTGGAACGTTGGAGCGCGGGACCCGAAACGTTCTGCTGCTATCTCCCCGACACGCGGCACCTCGATGAACAGGTTCTTTTTCAGGACATACTCACCAAGCCGACCAGCCTTACCTTCCAACAGCTTGCTCAGCTTGCCGGTTATGCCCAGTTCCTCGTCCATTCGCCCGGCGAGGTTGATTCCACTGCTTTCGATGCATGGATGCGGGTCGTCTCTAATCTCGCAACCAACACCGATTACAATCGCCCCGAAGACCTGCGTCGGAGTTTTGCTGGTCTCCGGGAACTCACGCTGTGGATGAACGATATCGTCAACCATCTCGCGAGTTCGGACGGCGTCGTGAGAGGTTTCTCCCGCGAGCAGGTCGCAGAAGAGCGGATCAAAGCTCATCTCATGGGTTTCGGCGACGGCTGGCCGGAACGGCTCGATCGGGCAGAGCGGCATACCTATTTTCGAGGGCAGATTGGTTTCTTGCTACGCTGCTGCGGCTTAAAGCTTGGTGAGGTAGATGCCGAATTTGAGCGTCTCGACGCAACTACCGCAAGCGAACTAGTGGAGCCATTCGAACATTATCTCGCATGCGCCTCACAGATGTTCGACGACCTTTTAAAACACCCGAAGGGATCTGGCCGGCTCTGGGAGCGCGCACTTCTCGCGGTCGGAAATTTCCTGCCTTATGTTGGCAGAAATCGATCGTTGCTGACCACGTCATACGACGAGGCCTGGGGTTGGAAGAGACTTCTTCGCAATGCAGCTGCGGATGGTCGGGCAAGCCAGATTCTAAAGGCTCTCTGGGACCAACTTGAAGACCCGGGCTCATATGCTGCTGATCTTGGCGGCGTCATCGAGTCTGCAACGGAAATCGATCCGTGGCGTGAAGCGATCCTCGCAACGCCGTCGGTCTACGACTACGGCAAATACAGAATGATACGCTTCTCAGACGATGGAGGCATCTACCTTCTCAAAAAGACGCAGATGAACGGACGACATGCTGAACTGTTTACCTACTGCCTATTCGAAACCCTGGCGTCCGAATTGGAGCCGTACGGCTTTTCGGTACAATATTGTGAGGCTAAATCGACCGAAAAAAAGCCTGGTATTTGTTTCACCAGAGACCTTAGCAATTTCGAGATCAAATTCCACCTGGTTTTGTATGAGGCACCCAAAAAGTACCAGCTTTACTTAGAAGATAGTATTAATGTGGCCAGTGGTCTTAGGCTTCGCCTCGAAGAACTAGGTTTTGAGAAAGACGAGGATGGATTTTTGACAAAGATTGGCGGAATAAACAAGCTGAGAGCTAAAGTGGTTGGTTTGGCCAAATCACTTAATGAAGGTGATTAAAGTGCGCGCCGTTCTTTCGCGCTGCCAAAATTCTCGGATTGATACTCAGTCCCTCTTCGCGCCACGTCATTGCCGCAGCCTCGTTAGCTGCAGTCATTTTTTGCTTGATTAAGTCGATCTCGGAGTCGCTGAAGCGTGCTGCGTCCTGGTTTTTAATCTTTGTTACGGGTCCAGGCGGCGAGAAATAGCCCTTCATTATTTTTAAGACTTTCGATGCCATATGCCATCCCCTTCCCCTACCATTTCTTTAGGTCGGGTCCATATATCCCATCCAGCGTCTTGGAGGTTTCCTCTCGTATAGGAAACGCCTTTCAACACTTTAACAAGCTCATTCGCATCTTTTAGTAAAAATTCATTGCTTAACCCGTTCACTGAAGGACACACCATATGTAGAGAGGAGAACTATCGCTCCTGCCCTTCATCCTTGCAGGTGAACAGATTCCCCGCGGATCCGACAGGTCGCTGTTCCGCCGCCCACAATAAACAAGTGGCTATGGTGTCGGCAGTATCTTTTAGCCTTGTTCTGGGAACGAAATTCCATCAGCATGAACCACATCGTTCAATGATCCAGCATCCAAAAAAAGACCAAGGAATATGCCCAGCCTTCCCGCAAATCTTGATGAAATCCGATTTCTCGAGGAGTCTCTTCATCGCTCAGAGGTCAGAGGGTCAAGAGAGGTGCTTGAAAAGTTGCTCGCGATTGACTTCGTCGAGTTTGGTGCTTCGGGAACTGTGTATGGACGCGGTGAAATCATCAGCTCCCTGGTTCGGGAAACTGCCGATGATTCCGACAAACTCATCGCAACGAACTTCGCCTTGGCGACTGTTTCGGCGGACGCAGTATTGTTGACATATGAAAGCCAACATAGGCGAAATGACGAGTCGGTGCGGAGCGTGTTGCGGAGCTCGATTTGGAAGCACAACGGCGCAGATTGGCAGATGCTTTTTCACCAGGGCACGATCAAGAATCGTACCGACTAATTCGGCTAGTTATCAGGAAAGAGGGCTGTGTTTGAGATCGTCGTGGAAGAAGTGACACGTAGTATCCGCGAGTGGTGGAAAGAGGTTTGCATCGTCTTCGTCTTTTCCGCAGTCAGTTACGCCTTCCTTCCGATCAGGCCCCTTCCGTCATATCTCTATGCCTTCAGATATCGTTA
>NZ_SMMF01000387.1:0-787 GCF_009711355.1 Roseibium sp. RKSG952
AGCGTCAACAACATAGGCTTGAGTATTGGAAAGCGGTTTACCAATAGTTAGATGGCCAGTTTGATCGGCGATACAACCCGATGTCACGGCTATCGTACATTCTGCGGGCCCATACGTATTGATGCACATATCCGATAATTCGGGCAGAGCATGAGCAACTTCAGGCGTGAGTGGTTCACCTCCCGATACTGCAATCCGCAAGTCATTTCCCAAAAAGCCATTACTTAATGCACTCTGCCAAAGAGTTGGGGTTGCATCTATAAACGTCGGTTTAATTCTATTTAATGGGTTTCCATCTAAATCACCGACAGAAAAGTCCCGTGGGTCGGCAATAATCAAAGAGCAACCGAATGCCACAGATAAACAAATCTGCTCAATAAATGCGTCAAACAGTTGATTTGATGAAAGAATTATACGATCACTTGTATCTAATGAGAAAACTAATTGACTTGCGTGTATAAAAGACGAAAGACATGCAGACCCTAATACTATAGCTTTGGGCTTACCCGTCGATCCAGAAGTGTAGATCACATAGGAAAGGGAGTTATGGCTATGGCGGTTTAAAAGCTGGCCCTTCATAATCGGATTTTTCGAAATTGCTGCAACTGTCGCTGATGTAATGGTGTGATCCAAAACAACACTTTGGTGGCCATTCGTACTTCTAATGCACGGATACGCCTCGACTAGTATCCGATTAGTCACAACCCAGCCCGCTCCGGCATCTTCCAGCATGAAGGCAAGCCGTTCTTGCGGATAAGCCGGATCGAGCGGCAGATAGGCTCCGCCC
>NZ_SMMF01000676.1:0-3805 GCF_009711355.1 Roseibium sp. RKSG952
CGTCCTTCAGGGCGGGGAAGACGTTAACGTCGGTGTCTGAAAATTTCCGAAGATGTCCATCGGCGCTTGCCGCGATGGGCATTCGCTGTCAGCATTTGAGTTGCAGCGCTGGTCAGCTTTCCGTTGATTGGCCTCACCAACGGCAATGGCTCGGTTCGCTACGGCGTGCCGGGCCTTTTTCGTTTGTGAATAGCGAGCCAAACTGGCGTACTCTTCTCAAGGAGATTGGGTATGGCTAGATTTACGGTCCCGACGTCGGACCTCCACAGGATCAAGAAGAGACTTCAGACGGCGACGAACAAAGCCCGCCTTGCCGGACTTCCCGTGCCGACCTATTCGATCCTGCGCGACTATTGCGAAACATATCTGGTTCCGGACGGTTTCGCTCGTCTTCGCGGACAGGAAGGAGCGACGAGAGCGGTCGGGGTGTCCTTGAGTGAAATCGAGATCGACCCGGGCGATCCTACGTTCCTTAACTACCGCATCACGGGCGGCAAGCTCCGATACAGGCGCGCGACCGGCGAAACCAGGGTTGCGCAGTGGGGAACCGCGTCAAAGGACATGAAGCCCGGCATTCATTGCGACCATTGCAGGAAAAAGCGAAATCGGGCCAGATCCTACTTCATCGAAAGCGACCACGGAGACTCGCTCGAGGTCGGAAGTACCTGCCTGGAGGAGTTTTTCGGGAGGAACGCTGCGGCCTTCGTGGACGGCCTCGAAAGCCTCTCCTCCATCCTGAGGGAGGCCAAGGAAGCCTCATACACCTCCTTCCGAGATCTCAAGCCGGAGAACGTGGAGGCCGAGACCAATCTTGTTCTCGCCGTCGCCCATCGTATCATCTGCGATCAGGGCTTCGTCTCCTCCGGTGAGGCTGGCTGGAGCGGCGGCATCCCGACATGGCGGCTGGTCGCGGCGGCTATAGAAGTGTCGTCCCGTCCGAATGGCGAGGTCCTCGACAGTCAACTCCCCCTTCTGACCGACTTCATGGTAGCGGAGAGCGTTCTTGAGTATCTCGCCGAAAACGACACAGACTTTAAGAGATCCGCAGCTCTGTCCGCGAAAAGAGGTTTTTGCGGACCCAAGGAAGTCGCAGTGCTCACGGCGGCGGTGGGGACCTATCTGAATTCTCTAGAGAGGAAGGAAAGGCTCGGTGCCCAGAGCTCTGCGGCCGATGCATCGCGACACGTTGGAAGGGTTGGCGACAAGATCGAGTTCGTCGGAGAGGTGACCGGAACGAGGACTTTTCACACTAAGTGGGGCGAATCCAGGTTCGTGAACATGGTCGACGAGGACGGTAATGCTCTCGTCTGGAAGACGAGCTCCGATCCGAACATTTGTGAAGGCAACCTCTATGAGATTTCGGGCACGGTGAAGGAGCACGGCCGCGTGGACGGTGGACCGCTTGAGGGAGCGAGGTTGACTTCGCTGATCCGCGTCCGCTTCGAGAAGGACCTCGGTCCAAGACCTTCCGAACCGTCCTTCGGCAGCTCTTACGGTGAGGAAATCGACGATGAGGACCTAGAAGCCCTCTCGGCAGCCTTCCCGGTCGAAAAAATGTTTTGAAGCTTGCGAAATCATGGACAATCTTGATTTCAGATGAGCACCGGAGAATTGGAGACACTCATGAGTCAGACTTTGGCCCAGCGCCCCCCGGCAGCGGGATCGTATACAAGGGGAGCTAATTTGGAATTGGCATCTTACATGAGCGACGCGAACCAGGAGATGATGAACCAGGCAGGCATCATCTACCTTTCCGTCATGGAGTCGCTTCACGGCGACCGTCAGGCCCTCCAACGCGCGTTCGACAAGGGCGTCACTCCCGGATCGTTCGTCTCCGAGGTCATCTCGGACTTCGGACTTGTTCTAATCAAGGGCGACCGCGATCCGGCAGATGTCGCCAACTACAACAGAACGAAAGCCGCAATCATTGAGTTCTCCGGTTCCGTCGACGATTGGACACTCGGCAAGGCGGGAACTGTCTATAGCCAGAACGATGACGGTATCGCGATTATGTCCCCGAAGAAGAACCCCAACACCGGAAACTTCTACTTTCAGATAGACCAGCACAGCGGCGCGACCTTGTCTCCCACAGGCGACATCCAGGGTGATGTCTCTCCCTCCGTCCGCAGCCGCGGCATCGACATTGAGTCAGCGATCGAGTTTCACAACGAACGCACGGCGGCACTCGCTTCTGGACGGCCGAGCAACAAGTGACCGCCCGTCATCTCCGGAATCTTTCTCGGCGCCCTTCGGGGTGCCTTTTCTTTAGTTGGAAATGTAGAACCCCGCTTCCGCAAGGGCGTCTTTGAGCTTCCACCCGACGGAAACGGTAACGATCACCCGAGGCAGTCCCGACGGGTCGATGGATCGAACGAACAGGGTGCCTCCGGTCTCCAGGAGTTCGATGTCCTCGATCGACGGAAGATCTAGACGATATTCCGTCGCCGATCCCGAATGTCTTTGCCCCGAAACGTAGATAGGCCTCTTCTCACCGTAGTCAGGGCCGTCCATCATCAAGTCGATGGCCTTGAGAACTTCGTCCCTAGAGAAGCCGGAGAACCGCCATGCGGCCTCCGCGCCCGGCACCCATGTGGCGACGGCCGTCTCTCCGGTCTCGTCGCGAACAGCCACGGCGATTGCCGGAGCCTTGTATTTACGGATCACTCTGGACAAGGACTGCACATCCAGTCCGTCCACCCTCCATCCCTCGATCTCTCGTTGGTCCTCGGCATCCCCCATGAGAGCGACCGTTCGCCGCCCGGAAGGGGTCGCCTTCGGCACCGTCCAGGATTTCGCCCATTCCGATTTACGACTGAAGATTCTCAACTCTCCGCTCGCGTCCCTTTCGGCCGGAACGACGAGTATCCAATCCGCGACCGGAACGGACAGACCTCTGGATTCCTCGGGCCACGGACCCTCCGGTCCAGCGATAGCGCTCGTGGTTATTCCGATCAGCGCGAGCGCGCCGAGGATCATGGGTTTCATCGAATGAATCCTTTGTGCGAAATTCGCTTTCTAAAATGCTACGCTCGCGAGGGCGCGTGTTCAACCGCTGCCTTGCCTGGAGCGCGCCGTCGGCCAATCCTGTAGTCAGGAGTTCGATGGAGACCCGGAATGAACGCGTCGATAATTGACAGAAGAACGTTTCTCATCGGGGTAGGCGCTGCGGCCCTACCGTCATCCGCTCAGGCCTTCGGACTTTCGGCCGGACCGGATCTCCTCGGAGCTGTGAACGGTCTTTCCGGAGCGCGGGAGGGGTCTGGCCCGCTCGTCAGAATACTGTTTGCGCCATGGTGCCAATTCGCCCGCAAGCTCTACATCGAGTCACGGGGGTTCACGAGTGTCCTCTCGTTTGTCTGGATGCCATTCTCAGGGGGGCTCGACGAAGCCAAGGCTGCGAGTGAAGCACTACTGATGACGGGCGACCCCGGGGTACTGAGGGGTATCTTCTCCGGCGTTCGGTACGCCGACGGTATCGGAACGCCCCTGTGCGATCAACAGGATCGCCACCTCAACGGAAGGGTGGCTTCAATCGTCGCCCGAGACATCGGCCGCGCGGTCGTCTCCCCCATGCTCGTTTATACGATGGGCCGAGATCGCGTTCGCGTGGTGCCGGGCGCTATCCGTTCCGGGGAGTTTTCCGAGATCGCTAGAATTGCGTCCTGAGCGTTCTCCGGTCCAGCATTCTTGTCGCATGCGCTCAGCAGGACGCATGAGACTGAAAATCTACAGCAACGAACAAGAACGCCACGACGCCTCGCCATTTATAGGTGGTAGGGCCGTCCGTCTCAGGCCTGTGAGGCAG
>NZ_SMMF01000031.1:0-212 GCF_009711355.1 Roseibium sp. RKSG952
TGCAGATGGAGCTGCATCATGGCCGTGTTACAGTGGGGGACGACAAGACCCGCGCCGACACCGCGTTGCGGACAAATGGCGCCAAAGATCCAGGCCGACTTGGTCCGCTGATCCTTCAGAGCAACCGGCCGGGTGCCCTTGCGCGCCCAACGCCGCGTGGTCTTGGTCTTCTGGCCGACCCGGGCCTCGTCCTGCCACCAAATTTCTATTGG
>NZ_SMMF01000887.1:0-30952 GCF_009711355.1 Roseibium sp. RKSG952
CGCCTCAATTCGCGCAGTCAATTCTTCAACTTGCCAATCCAGAAGCCGAACATGATCGAACAGCAGGGTGCACATATTGCCCGCCGAAACGGGCTGTTATGGGTAGCGATGAACGTGAGCTTCGCAATCATGTTTTCGCCGCCCATTTTGCGAAAAAAAGCGGATGCTTTGCGCATCACCTCGCTCTGTTCTTTCAACCGTATGTTGTCACGGCTCAGTTACGCAAACTCAGCTGCCTCAGCTTTGCACCAAGCCAGATCCGCAGCAGAAACGGCAGCCAGCAGATCAAGGTGCTAGCTCTTCAGCTAACCGCTCGTCACACTAAGTTCACCGGCAAGACTGGCATATGTAACCTCGTCATCGGACAAACGGGCCACCGCTTGCTCCTTGTACTCAGGCGTGAACAGCCGTCTCGTGTGCTTCGTCATCTGCCACTCAGTTCCAAAGGTACGTTACCCCCCCAGTCCGGGATCACGGGGCAGTTCATGTTTCAAGCCAACAGATCCACGGGTTTTGTACGAATATCGAACGCGCAAGCCCAGTCCTGTGTGCGGACGTAGCGATCAGACGGTTGCACGGCTGCCGAACAACCATCGCTTGCCATTATTCGACCGTTACCGACTTTGCCAGATTTCGCGGCTGATCGACATCCGTGCCCATGAACACGGCAGTATGATAGGCGATCATCTGGACGGGAAGCGCGTAGATGATCGGTGCAATCAGACTTGGCATTTCCGCAAGGATGATCGTGTTTTCGGCAACACCGTCCGACGCATCAGCCCCCGCCTGGTCTGTCACCAGGATGATTCGTCCGTCCCGCGCAGCCACCTCCTGCATGTTGGAGAGCGTTTTCTCGAAACTCGCGTCATGTGGCGCAATCACGATCACCGGCATGTTTTCATCGATCAACGCGATCGGTCCGTGCTTGAGCTCGCCGGCAGCATATCCTTCGGCGTGAATATAGGAGAGCTCCTTCAGCTTCAGGGCCCCCTCAAGCGCCAGCGGGAAGTTGGTTCCCCGCCCTAGATAAAGAACGTTGGAAGCGCGTGACAAGGAATGCGCAAGTTTCTGGATATCCGCTTCCAATCGAAGCGCCTTGACCGCGTGGTTGGGAATGGCCGCCAGTTGTTCAACGAGGCCTTTTGCGTCTTCCTCGCTCAGAGTGCCGCGGGCGCGCCCCGCCTGAATAGCAAGGCTCGCAAGAACAGCCAACTGGCAAGTAAACGCTTTTGTCGATGCCACGCCGATTTCCGGTCCTGCGATCGTGGGGAAGATCACATCGGCTTCGCGCGCTATCGTGCTTTCGGGAACATTCACCACGGCTGCGATGACTGCACCGTTTTGCTTGCAATATCGCAAGGATGCAAGTGTGTCGGCGGTCTCACCGGATTGGGAAATGAACAGCGCGCAATCCCTCTCACCGATTGGCGCTTCACGGTACCGGAACTCGGAGGCGATATCTATTTCGACCGGCAGACGCGCGTATTTTTCAAACCAGTATTTCGCCACCACGGCCGCATAGTAGGCGGTGCCGCAGGCCGCGATTTGCAGTCGGTTGAGGGACGCAAAATCAATCTTCTCTGCCCCCGGCACGTGGGTCTTCTTCGAGCCGTAGTCGAGATATCGCGACAAAGTATGGCCCAGGACTTCCGGCTGCTCATGAATTTCCTTGGCCATGAAATGACGGTAGTTGCCCTTGTCCATCAGTGTAGCCGATACGGAAGATCGGGCCTCGGGACGGGCGACGATCTGGTTGTCCGCATCGCGAATGGCAACACCCGAATGGCTCAAAACCACCCAGTCGCCTTCTTCCAGATAGGTCACGCGGTCGGTGAACGGAGACAGGGCAATGGCGTCCGAGCCCAGAAACATTTCACCGTCACCGTGACCAACGGCGAGCGGCGACCCTTTGCGCGCACCAATCAGCATATCGTCGCAACCTTCAAATGCGAACACAAGCGAAAAGGCCCCCTTCAGTCTCGGGAGGACGTCAGCGACGGCGTTTTCAGGTGCCTTTCCCTGACCCAGTTCGGCATTGACCAAATGTGCGACCACCTCGCTATCGGTATCGCTAGCGATCTCTGCGCCTTGCCTTGCTATTTTAGCCCGAAGCTCGAGGTAGTTTTCAATGATCCCGTTGTGAACAACGGCAACTTTTCCGGCAATGTGAGGATGGGCATTCAACACTGTGGGCGCTCCGTGCGTGGCCCATCGTGTGTGGCCGATCCCGGTAGTGCCAGAGATCGGGCTGTGTTCAAGAACCTCTTCCAAGCACCGGAGCTTGCCTTCGGCCCGGCGCCGGGACAAATGCCCCTCGTTTATTGTCGCAATTCCGGAGGAATCGTATCCACGGTACTCAAGCCGCTTCAGTGCATCGACCAAACGCGGCGCCACCTGCACCTTTCCAAGAATTCCGATAATTCCACACATGAAAAAATTCCCTTAATTCGAATGCAAGCAAGCCGGGCAGGTTTAACTGACCCGTACCATTTAATTGAAATCAATCACTGTTTCAGAAAGTGACAATGCACAATGCACAGAGTGGTCAGCCTTTCGCTTCTTTTGCCGCCCTGAAGCGGTCCCGCAACTCAGACGCGCGCTCTTGCTTGACAACTTGGCGCCCACGACCAATTACCAGCGCATTTGGCGGGACCTGTTCGGTCACTGTGCTGCCGGCTGCCACATAAACACCGGCACCCAGGCTTAGCGGCGCAACAAGGGTCGCATTCGAGCCTATGAAACTGCCGCCGCCAATCTCGGTCCTGTGCTTGCCGAAGCCGTCATAATTGCAGGTAATCGTACCTGCTCCGATGTTCGTCTTCGCCCCAACTAGCGCGTCACCGATGTAGCTCAGGTGATTGACCTTTGCACCCTGGCCTATTTCGGTGTTCTTGATTTCCACGAAATTGCCGATATGCGCTTGCCCGGTCAGCTTTGCCCCCGGACGCAAGCGGGCATAGGGTCCGACGGTGGAGCCCTCGCCGACTGTGGCGCCCTCCAGATGGGAAAATGCCCGGATGACCGATCCGGTTTCAACCACCACACCGGGACCGAAAACAACATTCTGTTCAATCACGACATCGGATTCGATCACCGTGTCATGCGCAAAAAAGACCGTCTCCGGCGCAAGCAAGGTTACACCGGTCTCAAGCACCTCTTGCCGTTTTCGGGCCTGAAAAATCGCTTCACACTCTGCCAGTTGCGCACGGGTGTTTATCCCCTGCACGTCCTGTTCCGATGCTGTGACAGCGATAACGTTCAATCCGGTTCGGGAGGCAATTTCAACCGCATCCGTCAGGTAGTATTCGCCCTTGGCATTGTCATTGCCAATCGTCTCCAGCAGCGTTTTGGCGTGTTGTCCGGCAAAACCCATGATACCGGAATTGCATAGCGTTAGCTGGCGCTCTTCTTCGGTCGCATCCTTTTCCTCCCTGATTGCAACCAGTCGGCCGTTTTCCGTTACCAAGCGGCCATAACCATAGGGGTTGGCTGCCTCGAAGCCAAGCACGGCAACATCCGCACCGTTTTGCAACGCCTTGCGGACCGTATTGACAGTTTCCGGTGTAATCAGGGGTGTATCACCAAAAAGAACCAGCACCTCATCAAGCTGACCCTCAAGAGCAGGTTTTGCAGCGAGCGCCGCATGCGCCGTCCCAAGCCTTTCGGTTTGGATGTGGCAGGCCGCCCCGGGCAGCATTTGTCCTACCAACTGCTCCAAGACCTCCATGTCAGGCCCGGTTACAACAGCAACACGATCCACGCACGCCCGCTCAAGCGTCGAAAGCACGTGGCCGGCGAGCGGCAATCCACCGATCGGATGCATGACCTTCGGAAGCTCGGACTTCATTCGTGTCCCCAAACCGGCGGCCAAAACAATTGCCAGAACACTTCTTTCCGTCATCCGACACGTTCCTTTTCGCAAGACAGCCAAAGTCATGGCTGTATGCCCTGTACTTCGCGAAAAGGAAAGTTTCAGGAAACTCTTACACCCGCTTTTCAAGCCATCCAGGCCCGGAATGAGAGTCACCTTCATCACGCTTAGGGACCATGTCAGCATCCAGATGCAATGCTTTTCCTAAAAAACCAATAGAACCCGTTTCCATTGCGGGATTATTCTTCCCGCATCGACAAAAAGAGCAAGATCAACAGCATGATCGTTGTGAAGCGGAAGGATGATTGGAGCCCGGACCATTTCTCGCTTTGCCACATCAGGAACCATTCGCCTCCTATAACCATAAAGCCAGTGAACCAAACAATGATCCCGAGCCCGACACCAAGCATGGCGAGAGGCTTGGCCGCCTGAAACGTATTGCTGTCGGCACGAAAGTTCAGTGCCAGCTTAAGCGCCCCTGCGAGGCACAAAACGGCAAATACAAACTCCAGCACCACAATCACCCAGAAAACAAAGGCATGGACGTGCGGGTTTGTAATGGCCCGCCAAGTGGCTGGATTGTTCGAAAACACCGTATCCATGCTGAAAATATGCTTGATGTAAGTGAGATTGGCGGAAGGTTGTTCTATATTCGTGATGCCGACAAACAGAAAAAACAAACCGACGCTCGCCACAAGAAGGATCTTGAACAGCCGCAAACAGTCTTGTGTTGTCAGCATTGCGTCGCCCCTCCGACAAGCTCCAAGCCTTTTGTTGCCGATGATCCTATTTTGTGGATCCCGGCCCCCGCAACTTGGCAATCTTAACATGCACAAAAACCAAACCCTGCACCTGATCAACAAGGGTTGGTTAGAACCACAAACGGGATGAACCTCTCATCGAGATCCATCCCGTTGCAACAGTCCAATACCGGATCCTGTCTGAGAAGACAAAGCCTCCTTATTTCTGTTGGGAAATCCATCGTCCCAGGGTCAAACGCTCTTCTTCTGTCATTCCGGTTTCATTGCCGAGCGGCATGGCATCCGATTGAACCGCCTGGGCCATGACCTGATCCGCGTACTTCTTCAGCTCGCCGATCGTTTCCAGCTTTATGTTTTTCGGGGCCTCATCAAACCCGTCATAACTTGGCGCTGCGGCGTGACAAACTGCGCAATGCATCTGAACGATTTTTAGAACTTCTGCATCACTGACCTTTTCACCGCCACCGAAATCCCGCGGCGCAGTCATGACAAGCGCGACCACCAGTCCCGCCGCTGCAGCAGGCAAAGTCCACCAGAATTTGACGAAACTGTCACCGGCGTCGTGGCGGTTCAAAAAGTGGCGCACCATGCCACCCATGACCAGAACCAGTGCCACAAGCAGCCAGGACTGGGAATGCCCGGTCAGCATCGGGTAGTGGTTCGACACCATCATCAAGAGCACCGGCAGGGTCAGATAGTTGTTATGGACCGAGCGTTGCTTGCCCATTGCCCCGAGCGCGGGATCCGGTTTTTCGCCTTTTAGAAGGCTCGCGACAATCTTCTTCTGGTTCGGAATGATCACACCAAACACGTTGACCGCCATGATCGTCCCCATGAAGGCACCTACATGTATCAAGGCACCGCGTCCGGAATAGACATGGGTGAACATGTAGGTCGCTGCCATGATGAGAATAAACAGACTCACAGCAAGCAGAGCGGTATTCTGCCCAATTGCGGACCGGCACAGCCGGTCATAAACAACCCATCCCCCGACCAAAGAGCCAATTGATAAAACGACAGCTTCGCCCGGAGACAACGGCATCACGGACGGGTCGATAAGGTAGGCAGACGCGTTAAAATAATACTGCACGACCAAAAGGGCGAAACCTGTGACCCAAGTGAGATAAGCCTCCCACTTGTACCAGATGAGGTCTTCCGGCAGTTCTTTCGGAGCAACCATGTATTTTTCGACATGATAGAACCCGCCGCCATGCACCTCCCATGCGGTGCCTGCAACCCCTTCCTTCATTCCGGCGCGTTTGCGCAGCGAAAGATCAAGGGCAATGAAGTAGAATGACGTCCCGATCCAGGCAATCCCGACGATCAGGTGGCCCCAACGAAAGAGCAGGTTCAGCCATTCCATTGCAAATGCAAGGGTCATAACAACGCGTCCATGTCTGTTTGTTCTTATGGGCGCATCCGGTTTTCAAGTGCCCGGACCGGACGCGCCTTATTTTCAATTTCGGGCCAACCGGCGATTAATTCGGCAGCTTGTCGTCAATTCCTTCGACGTACCAGTTCATGCCGAGGATTGCGCCGTCATCAAGCGTAACACCTTCTTCGGCGGCAACCGTTCCATCCTGCTTGGTGATCGGACCGGTAAACGGCTCCCATCCGCCCTTGATCTTGGCTTCCGTTGCCTGCGCCATCTCGACAACGTCGGCCGGCAGGTTGGTATAAGGCGCCATCACGACATGGCCCTCCGCAAGTCCATCCCAAGCGCTGTTGCTTTCCCAAGTCCCATCCATAACCTGCTCTACGCGATGGATGTAATAAGGCGCCCAGTCATCGATGATGGCCGTGTACTGCGCTTCCGGCGCAAAGTTGATCATGTCAGACGCCTGGCCAAAGCCATGTACACCACGCTCCTGAGCCACTTGCAGCGGTGCCGTGGAATCGGTGTGCTGCGTGATGATGTCGGCGCCCTGATCAATGAGGGCCTTGGCTGCATCCGCTTCCTTGCCCGGATCGAACCATGAGTTTACCCAGACCACCTTGACATCGAAATCCGGGTTGACCGATTGCGCCCCGAGCAGGAAGGCGTTGATACCCGAGACCACCTCCGGGATCGGGAAGGAGGCGATGTAACCTGCAGTGCCCGTTTCCGACATCTTGCCGGCAATCTGGCCGATGATGTAGCGGCCTTCGTGGAACTTGGAGTTATAGGTCGCGACGTTGTCGGCGGTTTTATATCCGGTCGCATGTTCAAATTTCACATCAGGAAACTTCTTGGCGACCTTGAGGGTCGGATTCATGTAGCCGAAGGAAGTCGTGAAGATGATGTTGCAGCCTTCGCGGGCGAAGCGTTCAATGGCGCGTTCCGCATCAGGACCTTCCGGAACGCTTTCCAGATAGGCGGTCTCGACCTTGTCGCCGAAATGCTCTTCAACGGCCAGACGTCCCTGATCGTGCTGGTAGGACCATCCAAAGTCGCCAACCGGTCCGACATAGACAAAACAGGCTTTCACATCGGCCGCCTGTGCAGCCGATCCGGCGGCTATCAGTGCGGCGGCAGCGACGGTCGCTTTCAAAAACTTCCTCATGTTGACTTACCCCTCAGAATTTTCGGTTTTGGCGATCGCTTGGAAGGAAGGCCAGGCTTCCTGATCGCTGCAGAAGCCCGACAAGTCGTATAAGGCTCCGGTCTATCTGTCAGGCACAAAAGGTTTGCCAAGACAGCCTGGCGTATTGACCAGTGTCAGCCGGCGATTTGCGGAGATCAGCACCAGAACCAGGATGGTCGCCAGATATGGGAGGCTGGACAGAAGTTGCGAGGGCAACCCTACCCCCAAGGCCTGGGTGTGCAGGTTCAGCACGCTGACGGCCCCGAACAGATAGGCCCCGATCACAACCCGTAGCGGGAGCCAGGAGGCAAACACGACCAGTGCAAGCGCGATCCAGCCGCGGCCGGCTGTCATGTTTTCAACCCATTGAGGCGTGTAGGCGAGCGACATGTAGGCGCCGCCAAGCCCCGCACAGGCCCCTCCGAACAGAACAGCAAGAAACCGGACCTTGATCACGGAATAGCCAAGCGCATGCGCAGATCCATGATTGTCGCCGACGGCTCTCAGGATCAGGCCGGTCCGGGTCCGGAAAAGAACATAGGCAACAACTGCGACCAGTGCGAAACTCAAGTAGACAAGGCCGTCCTGTTGAAAGAATACCGGACCAACAAAGGGAAGATCGGACAGAACCGGAATGTCCAGCTTCGGGATTTTCAACCCCGGAACACCAATAAACGCCTCCCCGATCATACCGGACAAGCCAATGCCCAAAATGGTCAGGGCCAGACCGGTCGCAACCTGGTTGGCCACCAGAACGAGCACAAGGAACCCGAACAGGGCGGCCATGGCCATTCCGGCAATCAGCGCCGCACCGACACCGAGCGCACCTGAACCGGTCGTGTTGGCAACGCCAAAGCCGACGACCGCGCCCATGATCATCATCCCCTCGACCCCGAGATTAAGCACTCCGGAGCGCTCGACCACCAGTTCACCGATCGCAGCAAGAAGCAACGGGGTCGCAGCGGTGATCACGGTCAGTAGAATGGCCTCAAACATGTGCCGTCTCCCCGCCTGTTACGGCACGTGTGCGCGCCACAAGGCGAATTCGATAGAGAATGAGCGTGTCGCAGGCGAGAACGAAGAACAAGAGAAGCCCCTGGATCACCCGCGCAATTTCATCCGACACGCCAAGACGTGATTGAACGCCCTCGCCGCCGATATAGGTCAAGGCCAGGACGAACCCGGCCACAATGATGCCGATCGGATTGAGACGGCCCAAAAACGCAACGATGATCGCCGTGAACCCGTAGCCGGGAGAAATCGTGGGCAGCAACTGGTTGAGCGCCCCGGAGACTTCCATGGTCCCGGCCAGTCCCGCCAAACCACCCGCCAGCATGAAGGAGAACACGGTCAGTTTTGCCGCCGAGAAGCCCGCGAAACCGCCCGCCCGCGGACTTTCGCCCATCACCTTGATCTCAAAGCCCTTCAGCGTCTTGGCGAGCATGATCGCCAGGATTACTGCAATCACGATGGTGATTGGCGCTGACAGGCTTAAAGTCCCCTCGAAGATTTCCGGCAGGGTCGCCGCCTCCGAGAAGATACGGCTTTCCGGGAAATTGAAGCCATCGGGATCTCGCCATGGACCCCGGACAAGGTAATCGAGCAGCAGACCAGCCACATAGACCAGCATCAGGCTCGTCAGGATCTCATTAGTGTTGAAGCGCGTTTTCAACAATGCGGGTATCAAGGCCCACAGAGCCCCTCCGATCGCACCAAAAAGAAGCATCAACGGCAGGGTCAGCGCATTTTCGAAATCGGGATAAAGCACCGGCAGGATGGATCCGAACAAGGCACCGACAATGAATTGCCCTTCAGCGCCGATGTTCCAGTTCTGCGACCGGTAGCAGATGGCGAGACCGCACCCGATCAGGATCAGAGGCGTTGCCTTGTCGATGGTGGCTTCCAGGGACCATTGCTGAGTGAGCGGTTCGACAAAGAACTGATACAGCCCTTGTACCGGGTTCACTCCCGACGCCATGAAGATGATGGCGGCAGCCACACCCGTCAGACCGACCGCGATCAAGGGGGACACGACGGTCATGACACCGCTGTGTTCCTTCCGTTTGACAAGTTCCAGCCGCATCAGTGAGCCTCCCCATGCGCTTCGGCGCCGCCCGCCATTAACAGCCCGACCTTTTCCCGCGTCATGGACGCTGCCGGTTCGGGTTCGGAGAGGAAACCGCGCGAGATCACGGCAATCCGGTCTGCAATTTGAAAGATTTCATCAAGATCCTGGCTGATCACCAAAACCGCAGCCCCTTCGCGGGCCAGATCGATCAAGGCTTGCCGGATTTGTGCAGCAGCCCCAGCATCGACGCCCCAGGTCGGCTGGTTGACGACCAGCACACCGGGCTTGCGATCCAGTTCCCGCCCCATCACGAACTTCTGGAGATTGCCGCCGGACAGCGACCGGGCTTCCGGGTCCTCGTGAGACATCCGCACATCGTAGTGCTGCTTGATGCGCTTTTCCAGCTCGCCGGCCTTCCGGGTCGACACCAGCCCTGCCTCGATCAAGCCGTCGCCGGTGCCATGCCGGGTTAAAAGCAGGTTCTCAGACAGTTTCAAGCCCGGAACCGCCCCGTGACCGAGCCGTTCCTCGGGAACAAAGGCGGCGTTGTTCTTGCGCCGCCAGGTGATCGGCTTTTCACCGCATGGGGCTTCGTCAATTTCAACCATCGGTGTGGACACCGGCATCTCGCCGGAAATGGCATCAAACAATTCGCCCTGGCCATTGCCCGCCACACCGGCAATCGCAACCACCTCGCCTGCCCTGACGTCCAGATTGATGTTGTTGAGAGCCGTTGCAAAAGGCGTTGCAGCGGGAGCCGATAATCCGCGCAAGGCCAAACGAGCCTCACCAGCGGCGAGGCTCCTTGTATGGGATCCAACGCCCATGATTTCGGAGCCGACCATCATGCGGGCCAGCGAAGCAGGCGTCTCCCGGGTCGGATCGCACTCGCGCACCACCTGACCATGCCTCAGGATGGTCGCGTGGTGGCAAATCCGCTGCACTTCTTCAAGGCGGTGGCTGATATAGAGGACCGCGCATCCCTCGGATGCCAACCGTTCCAGGGTCAAAAACAGCTGGTCCGCTTCCTGGGGTGTCAGAACAGACGTGGGCTCATCCATGATGATGAGGCGTGGTTCCTGCAAGAGACAGCGGACAATTTCGATGCGTTGGCGAATGCCGACCGGGAGGTCAGCGACAATGTCTTGCGGATTGAGCGGCAGGCCATAGTCTGCGGAAACGGTTTCAATCCGTTGCGCCAAAGCCTTCATGTTTCCGGGAGTGGGAAGAGCCAGAGCAATATTCTCGACAACGCTCAGCGCTTCAAACAGGGAAAAGTGCTGAAACACCATCCCGATCCCCAGCGCACGTGCCGACGCCGGATTTTCGATGCGAACCTGTTT
This sequence comes from Roseibium sp. RKSG952, assembly GCF_009711355.1. Classification (NCBI taxonomy): domain Bacteria; kingdom Pseudomonadati; phylum Pseudomonadota; class Alphaproteobacteria; order Hyphomicrobiales; family Stappiaceae; genus Roseibium; species Roseibium sp. RKSG952. The sequence goes on from NZ_SMMF01000887.1 coordinate 10,608, forward strand.
GCTCTGCCAGACAATCGTTCCGGCGTCCGGCTGCAGAGACCCGTAAAACATCTTGACCAGCGTCGACTTTCCCGCGCCGTTTTCGCCAAGAAGTGCATGGATCTCTCCCTTGTGGATCGCAAGATCCACCCGGTCGTTGGCCAATATGTCGCCAAAGCGTTTTGTCAGTCCCCGGGCATCCAGCAGGTCGCCCGTCTCCTGCCTTTTCGCCATCGTATTCCTAGTTCGCGGAGCCTCACCCATCAAAACTTCTGCCAAGCTGTTCCCCCACCGTTGCCGCCTTATTGACCAAGTGTCAGAATTTGTGCAACCCCCTTGCTTGCACCGTTTTGTTGATGAGCCGCCTCATTTCTGTGCAGGAGGTCGACCGCTATCCCGGCGGCAATTGCCGCCGGGTGTTTCGATTTGATGTCAGACACGCCGATCGGACAGACCATTGCCTCAAGAACCGGATCGCTAAGTCCCCGGGTTTTCAGACGTTTTCGAAACCTTGCCCGCTTGGTTGCGCTACCGATAACGCCGCAATATCCAAAACGCTGTGATTTCAATGCTGTTGAGATGATTTCTTCATCCAGAGCATGGCTGTGGGTCATGACCACAATAAAGGCACCATCCGGCGCGTTCATCAGTTCTTCTGCAGGGCGATCAGAAGCGATTTTCCGGGTATTGGGCGGAACCGCTGCGGGAAAGACATCCGCGCGGCTATCGATCCAGCTGACCGAAAATGGCAGAGGCGCGAGGGCGAGCACAACCGCCTTGCCGACATGTCCGGCTCCGAACAGGTAGACCGGCTGCCTTGCGTCACCGAAAGTCTCGCTCAATTGACCGTCTTGTGTCAGGTGGAACAAATCCGGTCGTGTATCCGGGTGGATGGAGCGCACGAGTGGCTGGCCGTCCACCACCTTTGCGATCGTGGAAAAACCAGAGCCGCCCGCCTCCATTGCAGCGAGTTTTCTTGTTTGATTTATTTGACTTACCGAAATGACCTCGATTGCAACATCAACACGGCCGCCGCAGCATTGACCCAGATCCGGACCCAGCGATACCGTCTTTTGAAACAATCCGGCTTTGGCATCCTCCAGGGCCTTTTGCGCCCATCTGATTGCCTCGAATTCAAGGGTGCCGCCGCCGATGGTGCCGAAAAAACCGCCATCTGCCCGCACCACCATACGGGCTCCGGTTTCCCGCGGCGTCGATCCCTTGATCGCGGCCACGGTAACGAGGGCACAGGCATTGCCGGTTTCCAGCGTTTGCGCGATGTGCCCCCAGACCCTCATTGGTTCACCGGCGCTTTTACCGCGCGGATCTTCCGGACCGCCTTCATGATGGCCTCCGGCGTTGCGGGCGCATCCAGATCCGGAACGACACCCGGCTTCAGGCTGGCAATCGCATCGGAGATCGCGCAAAACACGGCGTTGGCAAGCATGACCGGAGGTTCCCCGACGGCCTTCGACCGGTAAATCGTATCCGCAGGATTGCCACGGGACTTGTAGAGTTCAACCCGGAAATCCTCGGGCAGGTCGGACGCGGTCGGGATCTTGTAGGTCGACGGCGCGTGGGTGCGCAGACGGCCCTGGTCATCCCAGACCAGTTCTTCGGTTGTCAGCCACCCCATCCCCTGAATGAAGCCGCCCTCGATCTGCCCAAGGTCGATGGCCGGGTTCAGGGAACGTCCGACGTCGTGGAGAATATCGGTGCGGTTGACCACCATTTCGCCCGTCATTGTGTCGATGGTCACCTCGGCACAGGCGCCACCATAGGCGAAATAGTAGAAGGGCCGCCCCGTTGCGGTCTCGCGATCCCAGGTGATTCCCGGCGTTGCATAAAAACCGGCGTGGGACATCTGGACGCGCGCCATATGCGCCTGCTTCGCCACTTCACCCAATGTGAAGGATTTTTCGCCGACCAATACGGTGTTGCCGTCAAAGTGAACCACTTCAGGGCTGCATCCATGTTGTTCGCAAAGGAACTCGATCAGGCGGCCCTTGATCTCGACAGCGGCGTTGCGCGCAGCCATCGCGTTCAGGTCGGTTCCGGAGGACGCCGCTGTCGGCGCCGTATTCGGCACCTTCGACGTATTGGTCGCGGTGATGCGAACCTTGTCGAGGGTGACGCCGAACTCATCCGCAACAACCTGGGCCACCTTCTGATAAAGCCCCTGCCCCATTTCGGTTCCACCGTGATTGAGGTGGATGGAGCCGTCAGTATAAAGGTGCACCAGCGCACCGGCCTGATTGAGATGCTTCAGCGTGAAGGAAATACCGAATTTCACCGGCGTCAGCGCCAACCCCTTCTTCAAGACGGCGTTGCGTTCATTGAATGCGCGGACCTCTTGCCTGCGCGCCCAGTAATCGGAACTTTGTTCAAGCTGGCCAATCAGGTCATGCAGTGTCTCGTATTCCTCGACCGGCATGCCATAGGGTGTCAGATTGCATTCGCCATCATAAAAATTCATCTTGCGGACCTCCAGCGGATCCTTGCCGAGGGAAATCGCGATCGCATCGATCATGCGTTCCGCAGCAAGCATGCCCTGCGGACCGCCAAAGCCTCTGAAGGCTGTATTGGAGCAGGTATCGGTTTTCATCCTCCGGGTGCGAATGGCTGCATCCGGATAGAAATAACTGGAATCGGCGTGGAACATCGTCCGGTCATTGATGCCAAGTGACAAGTCCGCCGAATAACCGCAGCGGCTGAAGAAGTTGATGTCCACTGCACGGATCTTGCCCGCATTGTCGTGACCGATCTCCCACTCGACCCGAAAATCATGCCGCTTGCCGGTCATGATCATGTCGTCGTCGCGGTCAAGGCGCATCTTGCAACTGCGGCCTGTCGCCTGTGCCGCGAGAGCTGCGAGAGCGGCCCACTGATTGGCCTGGGACTCCTTGCCCCCGAAACCGCCACCCATCCGGCGGACCTCGGCGGTCACAAGCGCATCCGGCACGCCGAGCACCTTGGCAACGGTGTGCTGCACCTCCGTTGGATGCTGCGTCGAGGTGTAGACCATCATGCCGCCGTCTTCCTGCGGGATCGCCATGGCAATCTGGCCCTCAAGATAAAAATGCTCTTGCCCGCCGATATGCATGATACCCGACTGGCGCATCTCCGCCCCGGTCAATCCGGTTTCCGGCGCGCCGCGCAAGAACTGGTAATCAGGCAGCACCGTCGTATCTGCCACCATGGCATCTTCGGCCGTGATGACCGGTGTCAGCGCTTCACATTCGACAACGGCCTGTTGCGCCGCCCTGCGCGCCGCATCGCGCGTTTCGGCAACCACGGCAAACAGAACCTGCCCGTAAAACTGGATCTCGTCCGCTGCCAGGACCGGGTCGTCGCCAAAGGCTGCAGAACAGTCGTTGGTCCCCTTGACGTCGGCAGCAGTCAGCACCTTCACAACGCCCGGACAGGACCGAACCGCGGACAGGTCGACGGATTTCACACGCCCCCGCACCGTGCTTCTTGCCCATCCCGGAGCCACATGCAGCGTCCCGACAGGTTCGACCATATCATCGATGTAGGTTGCGGTGCCGGCAACGTGTTTTGCCGCGCTGTCATGCGGCACGTCCTTGTGGACCAACCGCGTTTGAGGTTCAACAACGCGCGGGTCAAGCGGCTTGCTCATGGGACCCCTCCCTGTTGTTGAGAACACGCAGTTCCGACCGGTCCGAACCGCTGGCCTCCATCAGCGCCTTGGCCAGCAGGGCACGAGCCGTTTCCATGCGGTAGTCTGCGCTGGCGCGCATGTCGTTCAGCGGTGTAAAGTCGCTCAAGAGCGCCTTCATGCCCTCACTCCAAGTGCTCGGATCTTCCATTGATGCTCCGAGCAAGGCCGCTTCGGCGTTGAAAGCCCGTCGCGGTGTGCCCGCCATGCCGCCATAGGCGATGCGCGCCGCCGTGATCTCACCGTCTGCCAGTGTGAACAAAAATGCGGCCATGACCGAGGAAATATCCTGATCGAACCGCTTCGAAATCTTGTAGCAACGGAAAACCTGGGTCTCGTCCGGGCGCGGCACAAACAGACCGGTGACAAACTCGTCCGGCTGCCGGTCCTGCTTTCCGTATTCAATGAAAAAGTCCTCAAGTGCCAATGTCCGGGAGCCTGCCTGAGACTGCAGCTCCAGCGTTGCGCCAAGCGCGATCAGCGCAGGCGGAGTGTCTCCGATCGGGGACCCATTGGCGATGTTCCCGCCCACGGTTCCAGACGCCCTCACCTGCTTGGACCCGATCCGGCGCCACAACTCGCCAAGATCCGGTGAAACCCGGGTCATCGCGGCCTCGGTTTCTGCGAATGTGGCTGTTGCCCCGATCAAGACTCCACCGGGTGTTTCTTCCACACGGTCAAGACCTTCGATCCGGCCTAGCCAAATGATTTTCGGAAGTTGCTTCAGGTGCTTTGTGATCCAAAGCCCGACATCTGTCGCCCCTGCGACCAGCGTCGCGTCGGGATTTTGACCGTAAATAGCCGCCAGGCCTTCAATCGTCGCAGGCGAGGCAAAGAAGCTGTCGCCATTGCCGATGTAAATATCGCGCCGGTCAGCCAAACCGGTCAGGGTTTCGCATGTTTCGGCAGCGCGCCGCATAAACGCATCATCCGCAACGTCGAAACAGCTTTGCAACGCGGCATCGATGATCGGCCGATAACCGGTACAACGGCACAGATTGCCTGCGAGCCAGTCCGTGACCGTCTTGCGCGTCTTGTCCCTGGTATCGGCATGATAGAGCGTGAAAAGCGTCATGACGAACCCGGGCGTGCAAAACCCGCATTGGGAGCCGTGCAGATCAACCATCGCCTGCTGGACCGGATGCAGGCGTTCGTCGTTCGCCAGATCCTCGACTGTCACCAGTTCAGCGCCATCAATCATGCCAAGAAGCTGAATGCAGCTGTTGACCGGCTGATACACCAGCTTCCCGTCAATCAGCCGGCCAAGGGCAACGGTGCAAGCCCCGCAATCGCCTTCGCCACAACCTTCCTTGGTTCCCGTCTCCCGCCGCCGCAGCCTCAGATAGTCCAGAAGCGTTTCCGCCGGATGCACGCCGTTCAGCTCGACAATCTCTCCATTCTTGAGAAACCGGATCTTTTCGCGCATCGATCAGCTCCCGCGATAGGTGGAATAGCCGAACGGCGACAGCAGCAGAGGCACATGATAGTGCCCCTCCTGTTCCGCCATGCCGAACCGGATCGGGATGACATCCAGGAACAACGGCTCCGGCAGGGCCTGACCAGTCGTCTTCAGATAGTCACCCGCCTTGAAGCGCAACTCATAAGTCCCAATTGCAAAGGCAGCATCCGCGAGGATCGGTCCGTCAACGCGGCCATCCCCATTCGTCACATGCGTTGACACAAGCTCTGCCGGTCCGTCCAAGCGCCAAAGCTCGATTTCCAGTCCTTCTGCCGGCCGCCCAAGCGCGGTATCGAGGACATGCGTCGTCAAACGCCCCATACAGTTCAATCTCCCTCACAGGCCGTCTTTCCGGAGTCATCCGGGCGGCCATCAATCTGTCACAAAAAAGTTGCCTCAAAACGGCGCTCAACCAAAGCGCTCATTTGCGCACGCATTGATGCCTAAATAGCATCAATGTCTCGCAATTGATCCTTGAGAGCGATCAAGGAATGGTCAAAGAACATGCCCGGTGCCAACGCCAAGGCTCTAAGTGAAGACGTCACGACACAAAGACGGTCATTTTGCAGCGGTTCATCTGCCAAAGGCCGAAAAACCAGTTTTCCAAGTAAAAGATCCTCTTCGGAACCAATGCGGGTCTGAAATCCGATCACCGTATCGGAGCGCGCAAGCGCACGCATCAAACGAAGCGAATTTGCCTCGACATAAGTCTTCGTGGCTCCTGCAATCCCGGCGCGGACAGAATCGAGCCGCGTGCGCAAGGAAAGACCCTCTGCCGGAAAGGCCACAGGAAACTTCATGCAGTCGGCAAGCGTCAGGCTCTCCTCTTGCACCAGAGGATGGTCCGGCGCCATCAAAGCACCAATCGCAAGGTCATGATGAAAAGCCACCGTCAGGGCGGATGTCTGCGGCGGATCAAAGGTGAAGCCGACATCAGCTTCGCCGCCCTCCACCAGCCGCGCGGTTTCCTGCGAGGACGTGACGATGATCCGGACGTGAATGCCCGGAAAGGCCTTCCGGAATCCGCTGATAATCGTGGGAAGCAACTGCTCCGAGACGCTCTCGACGGTCGCCACCGTCACAGACCCGCGCCGAAGCCCCTTCAAGGCATCAAGCTCGGCAATGGTGGCATCGAAATCGGAATAGGTCCGCCGGACATGCGCCAAAAGCACTTCCCCGGCTTGGGACAGGCGCAGCTTGCGGCCGACGCGCTCAAACAACTGCATTCCGAGCGCTTCTTCCAACCAGAGCACCTGGCGATTGACCGCGGACGAGGCCACATTCAGCTCGCGCGAAGCCGCCCGGATCGAACCGAGTTCCGCGACCATGGCAAAGTACCGCATGGCCGGCGCATAAAGGTTGCGCGCCTTGTCCTGATTTCCGACCGCCCCGCGCATGACTTTAAGGGATCAACACCGTTGTGCCGGTGGTCTTCCTGCCTTCTAGATCCTCATGGGCCTGCCGCGCATCTGCCAGCCGGTATTCCTGATTGACCCCGATCTTGACAGTTCCGGACCGGACCACCTCAAACAGATCCCCGGCAGTCTTCTCCAGATCACTGCGTGCGGCAACGTAGGTGAACAAGGTCGGCCGCGTGGCATAAAGAGACCCCTTCGGTCCCAGCAAGGCGAGGTTGAAATCCGTGATCGGACCGGATGACTGCCCAAAGCTCACCCACAGACCGCGCGGCTTCAGACAATCCAGAGACCCCGGATACGTGTCCTTGCCCACCGAATCGTAAACGACATCGCAGCCCTTCCCGCCGGTAATTTCGGCAACACGCTCGACGAAATCCTCGGTCCGGTAGTTGATGACATGCTGATAGCCGTGAGCCTTGGCAAGCGCGGCCTTTTCTTCCGAACCGGCTGTCCCGATGACCGTCGCTCCAAGATGGGAAGCCCATTGACCGGCAATCAGGCCTACGCCACCGGCCGCTGCATGGAAAAGCAAGGTCGTCTCGGGCCCGACCGTGAACGTTTGCCGCAACAGGTACTGCGCTGTCATGCCCTTGAGCATCATCCCGGCTGCGGTCTTGTCATCGATTTCGTCCGGAATCACCATCAACCGGTCTGCAGGCACAAGGCGCTCCTGGGCGTATGCTCCCAAAGGACCGACATAGGCGACCCGGTCGCCCGGCTTCACAAGGCTGACGCCGTCGCCGACGCTGACCACAACCCCGGCCCCCTCATTGCCCGGCACGAACGGCGTCCCGCTTGGTGACGGATACAAACCGGACCTGAAATAGGTATCGATGAAGTTCAGCCCGATCGCGGTGTGGCGGATGCGCGCTTCTCCGGGACCCGGCTCCCCGACCGGAACCTCCTCCCAGGAAAGGACGTCCGGACCACCGGTTTGATTTACACGCATTGCCATAACCATGGGAACCTCCCTTGCCCGACCGGGCACCAGCAACTTTAGAAAACGATTTTGATCCTACCGCCTTGCAGATTGAAACAAACCGCGCAAGGCCTCGCGATCATGGTTCACACCATGCACCGCCTTTGCAACGCAGTTTTCCCGGCAAATTTCCGGAAATCAGAAATAGCGTTCGATCAGCTGCTGAACTGCGGACACCGACAACAAATAGAAGCTGCTGACCGTCAGCAGTGTTGCCGGGATACCCGTCAGGGCCATGCCGTTGATGACTGCCATGGCTGCCGCACCCAGCCACACGAAGGTGACCGCAAGTGTCAATGGACGCCAGCGCTTGACCCGAACCGGATGAACAAAGCGGATCGGCAGAAATGTCAGGACGCAACACAGTAGAACGAAGACAATCGTGAATGTCACCGAGGGCGACAACGCCATCAGGCCAAAAACGACCATGTTCCAGCCGGCTGGAAAGCCCTTGAACGATCCGTCCGGAGTTTTCATTCCGTTGTCGGCAAAATAAAGCGCACCGGTAAAGACAACCAGGCCGCCGCAGATCCAGTTCCACGGTTGTGGAAGCATGTCGCTGCCCGACAACGCAAAAGCCGGAAGAAACACATAGGTTGCATAGTCGATCACAAAATCGAGCGACGCACCTGACCAGCGCGGCAGCCGTTCCGCGACCTTGTATTTGCGGGCCAGCGGCCCATCGATCCCGTCCACGACAAGCGCGAGTCCGAGCCAGGCGAACATTTCGCCCCAGGCGCCACGGGCCCCGGCAAGCAGCGCGATCAGTGCGATCGGCGCGCCGGACGCAGTGAGCAAATGAATCAGGAAAAGGGCCGGTTCGCGGGCTTCCTTGTCGGGGGTAATGTCGGTCACAGGGCTACGATCTCTGCCATATTGATTTGGGCACCTTTGGGTCCGTGGAGGCCAGACCGTGGTGTGCTGTAAAGACCGGCAGCGAAATCGAGGCTGCTGCCGACTGGCTTATTATTTCAATTTCGTGACAGGTTGAATAGCCTTTTCTCGGAAATTTTGCGATGCAATTTTCCGGGAGAGCGGTGAATTTCCCATCATTCACAACAGGCATCAGCTGGCCAATCCGGAATAAATCGCCAGCGCCAGTCCTCCGCCCCATCCAAGAAACAGAACCCCGAGAGCCGGAGCGAAGAAGCGGCTCGGAAATGTTTTTTCGACAGCCATGAGCGCTCCCAAAAACGCAATCCAGATCACGTTCATGATCCCGACCGCAAACATTACGGTCATCATCGCCCAGCAGCAGCCGAGACACAGAAGCCCCTGCACCAGCCCTTCGCGCAAAGGCGCACTGTAAGACCTCCCCTTTGCTCCAGCATGCAGAAACACCCAACGCGGATACCAGCACCGCGCCAGACACGCCTGTTTAGCCGGTGTAAACTGGTAAAGACCAGCGGCAATCAGAACCGATGCCGTGACCGCCAGACTGATCGGCGCCATCATCGCGCCCAGCACATTCAGACCTGTCAAAGCCCATTGGGCGGTCGTGGCTACAATCGCATAGGCGGTCCACACCGCGATATAGCCTGATCCGACAAGAACTGCGTTTCGCGTGATGTCCCTTGCTGCTTGCCCGGATCGCGTCTCACTCACAACATATGCCCGCAGCATCGGAACAGTGCTCGGCAACATCATCGCGAGCACCATCGCAAACCACATCAAAAACACCTTGAAAACGTCCGGCAAACCCCATGCACCACCCGGCATTCCGAACGTGGTCACGTTTTCAGGCAGGCACAGCACCGCCAAGGCAGCCCTTGCTTCGGCAGGCAATCCCCAAAAGTCGTTGAACAGGTTGAAGATTCCCATGCCGGGACCAGCTTCGCCCATATCCATGAGCGGCACCATATCAATGACCATGGCACCGAGATAGGACCAGCCCGCCAGGGTCAGCACAGCCACGACACCGAGCACAAACGGCCAGGCGCGTTCAGAGGCCAAAAGCATTTCAACAGGTTTGGATGCCACGGTCATTGGCGGTGTATTGTCTGTCATCAGGCACTTTCCGCACCGGTTTTATCCGGCCCTGCGAACACAAAACTAGCACAGCCTTTACCCTAGCAGCATCGCGCGGTCTTTGATTTTTCGCATTCACCACCCGGCATGCGTCGACTAACCACGCACCGGAATTGCCGGCAGCCCCTTGCAATTTGGTTCGATTTTCACATCCTTCCCAAAAATGACGCGTGAGAGGAGCCAGTTTCATGGCAAAAACAGGAACGCCAATCGAGAGCGTTGACGTATGTGTTGTCGGCGCCGGGCCATCCGGCTTGTCTGCGGCCCTAGTCTTTGCCAAGCAAGGATTTTCCACTGCGCTGATTGCGCCGGAGGTGAACCACGCGGATGGACGAACCACGGCGCTGCTTCAGGCATCAATCGACCTTCTGGATCAGATTGGCGTCTGGGACGGCTTGGTACTCAAGACGGCACCGCTCGCCCGCATGCGCATGATTGACGATACGGGACGGTTGGTGCGGGCCCCGGAAGTCACGTTCGACAGTGTCGAACTCGAACTGGACGCGTTCGGCTACAACATCCTTAACACTGATCTTAACGCAGCACTTGAAGATGAAATCTCCAAGTCTGATAATATTCTATACATCAATGAGATAGCATCTTCTTTTAACCTCGGATCCGAGTGCGCACTGATTGAAACGGCTAGCGGCAGGGTCATTGAAGCGAGCTTGCTGATTGCGGCGGACGGTCGCAATTCGAGCGTTCGCGAGGCAGCGGGAATTGATGTGCGGCGCTGGTCTTATCCGCAGGTCGCCTTGGTTTTGAACCTGGAACACGAACGCCCTCACCACAACATTTCAACAGAATTTCATACGCCCACAGGACCTTTTACTCTCGTCCCCTTGCCGGGGCGTGCATCTTCGCTGGTCTGCGTGGAGAACACCGAGGGGGCAGACCGCCTTCGTGGACTGAACAAGGACGATTTGGCTTTGGAGCTGGAACGCCGCGCCCACTCCATTTTGGGCAAGTTCAAGGTGGCCAGCAAGCCTCAAACCTTCCCGCTGTCAGGGATGAATGCGAAAGCCTTGACGGCAAACCGGGTGGCCCTTGTCGGCGAAACCGCCCACGTCTTTCCGCCCATAGGCGCTCAGGGTCTCAATCTTTCCCTGCGCGATGTCGCAGCGCTGGGACGTGTTGCGGCTGAGGCGCGTTCGAAAGGGGCCGATATTGGCGCGCCCGAGGCTCTGTCCAACTACGAGCGCGAGCGCAAAACAGACATTGTCACCCGCACCGGTGCCGTTGATTTGCTCAACCGTTCACTCCTGACGGACTTACTGCCGCTGCAAGTGGCCCGCAGCGCCGGACTTTATCTGGCCGACAAGGTTACGCCGCTTCGTAAATTGCTGATGCGTGAAGGCATGGCGCCCGGCACAAAGGCACGGACGTCTTTTCGCATCAAAAGGCCAGCGTGGCCCAAGCGCCTTGGCGCGAGATAGGCCGCACAGATTCAAGCAGCAGGCTCTCTCCGGAAATGCGGTGCGATCGGGCTGACAAATGCTTCCAATTCGGCCTCCCCCGCTTCAATACGGCCGGCAAACAACTGCCGGCCGTTAAAATGAGGGTCCGCCCGCGCTGCCTCGAAGGTCTCAACCACGGTTACACAGCAATTGGCCGCTTGAAGAAGCGGCCGCCATTCCTCCGCAGATTTCTGCGAGATCTTGTCCGCGACAGCCGCAATGGTCTCATCGACAGTCTTATGGTCTGCCCGCCATTCTGGCGCCAACTCAATCAGGTCGCAGAACACGTCCCAGAATTTCTGCTCAAGTGCGGCGACAGCAATCATCCGGCCACACCTTGCCGGATAAAGGCGGTATCGCGCAGACCCGCCCGTCAAGAGGCCGGTTCCGCCTTCAGGGGCCTTCCGGCCCGCAATATGCTCTGCGTGAGCAAACAGGCCGTATGTGAACATCGCGTCGGACATCGCAATGTCGATATGGCATCCCTTGCCTGTTTTCTGACGATCCAGGACGGCCAGCAAGATATTCATCACGGCTGGAAACGACCCGCCTCCGATGTCGGCCATTTGGGCTGGCGGAACTGCAGGATGTTCCGGCGTTCCACAGGACTGAGCCAGCAATCCGGTTAACGCCAGATAGTTGAGGTCATGCCCCGCCTCTCCGGCACGCACGCCTCTTTGACCATAGCCGGTTACTGAACAATAGATCAGCCGCGGATATTGCCTTGAAAGGGCGTCGTATCCCAAGCCCAGACGCTCCATGACCCCTGGCCGGAACTGCTCAACTACAATGTCAGCTGTCTCCAGGTGAGAACGAAGGATCTGAACGGCATCCTTGCTTTTCAAATCCACCTCAAGAACCTTCTTGCCCGCATTCAATTGATGATACAGAACCGGCTCACCCTTTGTGAAAGGCGGAAACCGGCGCATGTCCTCCCCTCCGGGACGCTCGACCTTGACGACCTCGGCCCCGGCCTGCGCAAGCATCAGAGTTGAAAGCGGTCCCGGCAAGAGTGTCGTAAAATCAAGGACTTTCAGTCCGGAAAGCGGTTTTGACATGAACAAGATCCTCCCAGATCGTTTTAGACAGACCCAATCTCGAGCATTCCGGCCGAAATCGCCCAGATGAAGCCGGTAACTGTGAACACGGAAACGATGGTGCCGATCAGCACAAAACTCGAGGCACGCTGAACATAGGTGCCGTATTGCTGTGCAATCACGAACACATTGGTCGCTGGCGGCAGGCAGGCCATCAAGACGGCGGTTGCGACCCAGATCGGCTCAAACCCTCCCACCCAGCTCAAGAGCAGGAACACCAAGACCGGGTGAACGATCAGCTTGACGATAAGAACGGCCGGCAACTCGATCGGCATGCGCCCGACGGGACGCAGTGCAACGCCCACCCCCATTGCAAACAGCGCGCAGGGCGCTGCCGCATTGCTCAGATAAAGCAGGAGCGTATCAATCGCCTGCGGCGGCTTGAAGTCGATTGCGGCAGCCGCAATGCCCAATAAGGTCGCAAGAATAAACGGGTGCGTGAAGACTTTTGTGAAGATGCCTGCAACGGTCTTCAGAAACGGCTGTTTTTCCGTCCCGCCGATCGCCATCATCAACGGGGCAAGAATGAATATCAGCGTATTGTCGAAACAGAATATCAGCGCCGTTGGAACGGTTGCCTCCTCGCCGAGGACCGCAAGCGTCAGGCCCGGTCCCATGTAGCCGATATTGGAGTAGGCGCCGGCGATCCCGAGAACGGTGGATTCCGGAATGCTGCCATTGGTGGCCAGCACACCAATGCAAAAGGCGATCGCAAACACCGTGTAGGTGGTGAAAGTCGTCGCCGTTACAAATGAAAGGTCCGTCAGCACCTCGAGCGGCGTTTCGGACAACAGCCGGAAGAAGAGCGCCGGAAGTGCCACGTAGATCACGAAAAAATTCATCCATGCCAGACCGCTCTCCGGCAACTTGCCGATCTTGCCAGCTGCAAACCCCAGAAAAATCAGCCCGAAAAACGGAAATGCGAGCGCAATGACTTCTTGCATGGACAGGTCCGGTACATTCGCGGCGCGTCGGAAGACCCACTTCGGGCATGAGGAAGACCGTTCCCGCTTGCATCCCGGAACCGGCTTGGCTAATCACGCCTAACCCGATCCTGAAACATGGTCAATCTCCCGGTCCGCTTGCTGTTTCGCGGGACACCGGAGAGTTTTCAAACAATCGCCGGACATGGCCAAAAGACTTCATGCAAAAAACGTCAGTTTTGAAAGCCCTGCAATACAATCTGGAAGCCGCGGCCCTTCATGCTGCCGTCTTCGTGTTCCGTTTGATTCCGGTGGATGCCGCTTCCGCAATCATGGGCTTTTTATGGAAGACATTTGCCCGGTTCAATTCACGTCACAAACGGGCTTTGCGCAACATCGAGCGGGTGATGCCGGACACGTCGCCTGAGGAACGGGAACGGATTGTGCTCGGAATGTGGGACAATCTCGGGCGCGTCGCTGCCGAAACGTTTTTCATCGACCGGCTGTTGCGTCAAAATGAGCGCTTCGACCCTGTTGCCGACGAAATCAGCCAGAAGGTTCTGGATGAAAAAAAACCTTGCGTTTTCGTATCGCTCCATTCCGGCAATTGGGAACTTGTCGTGCAACCGGCCGTCCGTGTCGGTGTCGAAATCACCGGCGTTTATCAGGCCCTGAAAAACCCGAGCGCAGATGAGCTGCTGCGCAGCATGCGCAAGGATCTCTATCACGGCGGTCTGTTTTCAAAAGGACACGATACCGCACGTAAACTGATCAGCGCACTAAAGCGCGGCACAACCGTTGCCATGATGGGAGACCTTCGGGAAAAGCGGGGCGTAACCGTGCCGTTCTTCGGCCAACCGGCCTATGCCACACCTGTTCCCGCCTCCCTTGCCCGCAACGGCCGGCTGCCTATCATCATGGGCCGCACGATCCGCAAGAACGGAGTGCATTTCCGGGTCGAGGCCCGCGCTATCGAGGTCCCGGTCACCGATGACCGGAAAGCGGACATACAAGCCGCCACGGAAGAGATACACCGAGTCTTTGAGGAGTGGATCCGCGAACACCCCGAACAATGGATGTGGATCCACCGCAAATGGGCCCAGAAGAAAAAGCGGTAACTCCGCATTCCTGAACATCTGCGCCTTTCGGGGAATGGATGCAGTGCAGCACCCGCGTTATAGGGTCTGAAAGTCCAAAACTGGAGAGATAGTCATGCACAAGACACCGGGCGCCTTTTTCAAACCGCTTGCCATCGGTGCGCCGGCTCCATTGCGGGAGCTTCCAACACGATTGGAACGCATGATTCATTTCGTGCCGCCTCACATCGAAAAGATGCGCGCCAAGGTTCCCGATCTTATTGCAAAGGTCGATGTTGTTCTTGGCAATCTCGAGGACGCGATCCCGGTCGATTCAAAAATCGATGCCCGCCGGGGTTTTATCCAGATGGCACAGGAAAACGATTTTGGCGAAACCGGACTCTGGACGCGGGTCAATTGCCTGAACAGTCCCTGGTTTCTGGATGATCTCATGGAAATTGTTCCTGCTGCCGGGGACAAGCTTGACGTCGTCATGCTGCCAAAGGTCGAAGGCCCCTGGGACATCCACTATCTCGATCAACTGCTGGCCCAGCTCGAGGTCAAGGCCGGCCGGACCCGGCCGATCCTCATTCACGCGATTTTGGAAACTGCGGAAGGCGTGAAGAATGTCGAGGCCATCGCAGCTGCAAGCCCGCGCATGCACGGCATGAGCCTCGGCCCGGCCGATCTTGCAGCGTCGCGCGGGATGAAAACGACCCGGGTCGGCGGCGGCCACCCGGACTACGGCGTCTTGAGTGATGCTCTCAATGGCCAGCAGAGAACCGCTTTCCAGCAGGATCTGTGGCATTACACCGTGGCCAAGATGGTCGATGCCTGCCTGTCGCATGGCCTGAAACCGTTTTATGGACCGTTCGGCGACTTTTCCGACCCGGAAGCCTGTGAGAGCCAGTTCCGCAATGCGTTCCTTATGGGCTGTCTCGGCGCATGGTCGCTTCACCCGACCCAGATCGAGATCGCCAAGCGGGTCTTCAGCCCGGAACCCGGTGAAGTCGCCTTTGCCCAAAAGATCCTCGACGCCATGCCGGACGGTACCGGCGCGGTGATGATCGACGGCAAGATGCAGGATGACGCCACGTGGAAACAGGCGAAGATCATTGTCGATCTTGCCAAGCTGGTTGCAGAAAAGGACAGTTCGCTCGCTGAAGTTTACAGACTCTAGTGCGATTGCCTGTTAGCCTGACACTGGCGAATGGATGAACGCGCGGCAGCTTGCATAACGTGATCCTCCGCGCTATCTCCCGCCTGAACTGTGAAAAGTCAGGTAAGCACTATGCGTACGGCAAAATTTAAAATCGGTCAGGTCGTACGGCACCGGATATATCCCTTTCGGGGCGTCATTTTCGATGTCGATCCGACCTTTAACAACACCGAGGAATGGTGGAACGCCATTCCGGAAGACGTACGGCCCCGTCGAGATCAGCCATTTTATCATTTGCTGGCTGAAAACGAAGAAACCGAATATGTCGCTTATGTGAGCGAACAGAACCTCGAAGTGGATGTAACCGGCGAGCCCGTCAGGCATCCTCAGGTCGAAGAGATCTTCGAAGAGCAATCCGACGGCTCCTACATCCCCCGCTCGGTGGGCATGCACTAGACTGTGTGTCACTTGCAGCTCAACGCCGCTGTCCAATCCAAATAAAAAACCACCGTGTAACTGAGCTACACGGTGGTTTCATGTTTTGAAGTCTTGCGGGTGTTTACTGAGCGGCTTCCTGAGCGTCGATCAGCTTTTGGCGTGCTTCATCCGCCCGGCGCTGCAACTCGGCCTGAAGCTTTTCCTGCTTGGCCTGCAGTTCCGCAACGTCCATCGGCTCGCCGTCATACACTTTGGTAAAGCCCATCAAGGTCAAGTCCATCGGAATTGCCTTGGCCTGCTGGTTCAAGGTGGTCAGAACCAGTTTGCCGCCCTGCTTCATGGAGGTAATGAACGAGTCGTCGATCACAAGCTCGGAGTAACAAGCGTTCGGGAAACAGATCCCGTATTTTGCCTGTTGCTGCTTGCCGCTGTCGATCTGGACGCGCAGGCCCGGCTGGATCAGCATGCCTGTCGGCACAGCAACCAGAAGGGTCTTGCGGGCCTCGCCTTCGATCTCGCGAAGCGCCACGGAGGCCAGGAACTGTCCGGTATTGGTGCGAAGCTCCTGCGTGACCAGGCAGATTTCCTTGTTCACGTTAGGGTCAACATTGCAGACCTTAACCCAAGGGGAATCCGTCTCAGCACTCTGGGCTGAAGCGCCAGATACCGGAACGGAGAAAGCGAGCGCAGCAAGCGCGCTTCCAATCAATCCCCGTTTAAAAAACTTCGTCATTCGAACCATCCTCAATCGTCCGTCTGCAGTCATTCAAGCGTCGTTCTGAGGCAAGTCTGCACCGACTTCAAGTCCTCACAGCCGCATTTGATCTCACAACCAGCGTAGCGCATTTATTGCGGCAGAAGGGTGACCGTTATGCAACGGTTTTGCCTATCCAAAGAGAAGTTTGAATATCTTATGCCTAGCTGTTGCCACAACCACACAACTATAACCCTGTGTGGTAACGTGCCCCAAACAGAATCACGGTGATTTGGCAGTCCAGATGAAAGTTTCAATTCCAGCGCTCTTCAAAACCAGCCGCCGCCAGGTCTTGGCGCTCTTGTCGATGTCGTCGATTGCGGTGTTTTTGAACAGCAACACCCAGCTCCTGGCAGATGACAGCGACACTCCCTGGACCCATGGCATCGCCATGCATGGCACGCCAGCCCTGCCGGAAGACTTCAAGTCACTGCCCTACGCCAATCCGGATGCTCCGAAAGGTGGAACGCTGACCCTCGGCGTGCAAGGAACATTCGACAGCCTGAACTCCTATATTGTTCAAGGCGGGTGGACATCCGCCCGTGGCATGCGTGAGCGTGACTTCGGCAACAACATCTGGGAGAGCCTTCTCGTACGCTCCTACGCAGAACCCTTCTCGCTTTACGGGATGATTGCCGAAGCGGTCCGCATGCCAGACAGCAGGGAATGGATCGAATTCAGGCTCAATCCGAAGGCGGCCTTCTCGGACGGAACACCGATCACTGTCGAGGACGTCATCTTTTCGCTCGACATCATCCGGGACAAGGGGCGCCCCCCTTACCGCAACTGGTATAGCGAGATCGTCGACAAAGAGATTACCGGTGACCGGCAAATCAAACTTACGTTCAGGAATGGTGACAACCGCGAACTGCCCCTGTTGGTCGCTCTGGCACCGATCTTGTCGAAAAAACATACGGATGCGGAAAATTTTGACAAGTCGACATTAACACCACCCGTGGGAAGCGGGCCTTACACATTCAAGGAAATCGTTCCCGGACGGCGGGTCGTCTATCAGAAAAACCCCGGCTATTGGGCGAAGGATTTGCCGGTTACAGCCGGTTTTTACAATTTTGACGAGATCCGGATCGACTACTACCGGGATGAAACGACCCTTCAGGAAGCTTTCAAGAAAGGGCTTTTTGACGCCCTGCAATTCCGCGATCCGACGAGATGGGCAACCGGCTTTGATTTTCCGGCCGCCAGGGACGGACGGGTCAAGCAACTGGAGATCGAACTCGGAACACCCGTAAAATTCCAGGGCATGGTGTTCAACACCCGGCGGGAACAATTTTCCGACATCGCGACGCGGCGGGCGCTGCGGATGCTGTTCGATTTCGACTGGGTCAATCGCAATCTCTATTTCGACCTTTATTCCAGAACCGCCGGATATTGGGACAAATCGGATCTCTCTTCGATCGGCACCCCGGCGAGCGATCGCGAACGCGAATTGCTCGCACCATTCCCGGATGCGGTGAGAACCGACGTTATGGAAGGCACATGGTTTCCCGCCAACGGCGATGGCACAGGGCGCGATCGGAAGGTTCTGCGCGCCGCACTCGAGGAATTCGGAAAAGCGGGCTTTGCACTGAAGAACCGGAAGCTGGTCAATTCCGAAACCGGTGAGCCTCTGACTTTCGAAATCATGACAAAAAACGAGGACGAGGAAAAACTCGCACTTGCCTATGCCAGAACCCTTGAACTTCTTGGCATTGAAGTGTCGATCCGCACCGTCGACCCCTCGCAATTCGAGGACCGGCGAGTGCGGCGCGAATTCGACATGGTCTTCAACACCCTGACAGCTTCGCTATCACCAGGAGCAGAGCAATATGGCCGCTGGTCTTCCAAGGCCGCCGATGCGCCGGGCTCCTTCAATACCGCTGGCGTAAAAAACCCTGCGGTTGATGCGATGATAGATGCGCTTGTGGCGGCACGCAGCGATGATGACTACGTCGCAGCAGTCAGAGCACTCGACCGCGTGCTCATTTCCGGGGCCCATGCCGTTCCGCTGTTTCATGTTTCGCAGGACTGGATCGGCTATTGGGACCGGGTTTCGCCGCCGGACCAGCATTCACTCTACGGTCACCAGTTCGACACCTGGTGGGCGGAACAGGTTGACAGCAAGTAATCAAATCAAAGCTGATGACATGAAACTCGCGATACCGAACCTTGCCGGACAATTCTACAAAAGTGGCGCTTGGGGCAACACCACTCTGAACGGCCTTATCAAGACGACTGCCACCCGTTTTCCGGATCGTCTGGCCATCGCGGACGCGCCGGACCGTTCGAACTGGACCGGAGGAGTTCCGCGCCAACTGACATATGCGCAAGCGGATGCAGAGATCGATAGGATTGCCGCCTTGTTCCGGAGTGCGGGCCTTGTAGCAGATGAGATCGTCGGCATGCAGGCTCCCAATTCGGTCGACGCAGTGGTCACCTTTCTTGCCGCGCTACGTGCCGGATTGATCGTGTCGCCCCTGCCCCTTCACTGGCGCGACGACGAAGTGCTGCACGCCCTCGGAGCCCTTGATGCAAAAGCCTTTATCTCGGCAGACTGGATAGAAACCAGAGACAGCGCGTCGTCGGCGCGCAATCTCGCAGCCGAGCTGTTTGGCTTGCGTTTTGTCTTTGGTCTCGGATCAAACCTGCCGGACGGAATGATTTGTCTCGGGACAATGCTTGAGGAACTCGGCGACGGGCTCGCATGCGATTTCCAAGAGCCTGATGATCCGGCGAATCATTTGACAACGATCTGCTGGAGCCAGAGCGATCCGGAACCGGTTCCGGTCACACGGACCCACAATCAATGGCTATCCGCTGGCCGGGCAGTGTGCGACGCAGCCGGTTTTGAAGAAGGTGCGGTGATCCTCTTGCCTTATTCATTGACCGGATTGACGGGCATTGGCGCGGGCCTGGCACCCTGGTTGCTCACGCGCGGCACGCTGCATCTTCACTATCCGACGAGCGTCGAACAGCTGGGTACCCACGCAATTACGGTAGATGCCGACTGGATCCTCTCTCCGGGTCAATTGGCGAACGCATTGAATCGGCAACTCGGTTCCGAAAGCGGCAGGATAGTGGCCGCCCACCCGGTCAGCCACATGCGGCCCCAGGCCCATTCGGAAACCGGCTCCGTGATTGATCTCCATGTTGCAGACGAATTCGGCCTTGTTGCAGCCAGTTCCTGTATACAAGCAGCCCTTTCGGAACAGTCTTCCATGGATCATGCTGAAGGCAACCGGCACATTCATCACTCGACGCATCTCGAGATCCTTGTCCCCCCAAACGCGGAAAGCACCTCCCGTTCATCCCATCCGCTGTTGTTTCGCGGACCGATGGTTCCGCAAACCGGCTGGAACGGCACGCACCGGATCGCGGGTCTGGCGGTGACCGATGACGGATGTCTCGAAACCGCGCTCGATCTGGCCTTGCAAGACGGTTTGTTTGCCGGTTTCTCACCGGGAAAACCATCGGATGGCCTTTCCGGACCCCGCCGGGTGCCCGAAGTTGCATAGACCGAATTCCATCAGGGAAGTATTTTATAAACTGCACGAAATCATTGGGCATTCGCCAACTGCTAACATGAGCACCTCGATTTACCAATTTCAGGTGTGATATCTTTCCAATATGTGGTTAGAGGTGCTCAGATTGAGTCTCGCCCGAATAAGCACAATCTTGAACATGAAGACCGGGCAAACGGTGGATGGCCGCCCTTGGACCCGTCCGCACAGTTTTGCGCGGTCACCAGATCCGGCCGGAAGATCTATAAATCAACAACCCGGGCATGAGCTTACGATTGGTCGCCAATGTCGCTCAGCTGCTTCAAACGCTCATCAACATCGAAAAGGCTAGCTTGTAACATCAAAGCACACTCTGTCCTGCTTTAGTAATCCCCTGACAGT
>NZ_SMMF01000487.1:0-1260 GCF_009711355.1 Roseibium sp. RKSG952
GACCAACGACTATTCGGTTCCCGTCGCCTACGGCCATCAAGACGTTTGGGTCCGAGGCTACGTCGACGAGGTGGTGATCGGCTGCCGCGGTGAGATCATCGCCCGCCATTCCCGGTGTTGGGAACGCGAAGATGTCGTCTTCGACCCGCTGCATTACCTGCCGCTGATCGAGCGGAAGATCAATTCTCTGGATCAGGCCGCCCCGCTCCAGGGCTGGGACCTGCCGCAAGACTTCGCCACGTTGCGCCGCCTGATGGAAGCGAGAATGGGCAAGCACGGCCGGCGGGAATACGTGCAGGTGCTGCGTCTCATGGAAAGCTTCGAGCTTGCCGATCTGCATGCAGCGGTGAAGCAGGCCCTCCAGCTTGGCGCGATCGGTTTCGACGCCGTCAAGCATCTGATCCTGTGCCGGGTGGAACGCCGGCCGCCGAGGCTGGACCTGTCCATCTATCCCTACCTGCCGAGGGCGACCGTCGAGAAGACCTCGGCGAAGGCCTATATGCACCTGCTCAGAGGCGCTGAAGCGGAGGACGCTGCGGCATGAACACCGAAACGCCAGATACACCTCCTGGGATCCTGCTTTCCCATCATCTCAAAACCCTCAAGCTGCCGACCTTCCTGCGGGAATATCAGAAGCTGGCCCGGCAATGCGCCACCGAGGGCGTGGATCATACCGGATACCTCGCCCGTCTTGCGGAAAGGGAGATGGCCGCCTGCAAGCTGCTGATCATCGACGAACTCGGCTTCGTGCCACTGTCAAAGACCGGGGCGGAATTGCTGTTCGAACTGATCTCGCAACGCTACGAACGCGGCGCGAGCCTGATCACCAGCAATCTTCCCTTTGACGAATGGACGGAAACCCTGGGATCCGAGCGTCTGACCGGCGCGCGGCTCGACCGCGTCACCCACCACGTCAATATCCTCGAGATGAACGGCGACAGCTTCCGCCTCGCCCAAAGCCGCGCTCGAAAGGCGGGCTGACCTACCCGAAAATTTGTGGCGCACGCATGAGACCACCGCTCGGCCTACGCCCTCCCGGAGATCTCATGCCTGCGCCGCAAGTGGCCGACTTTTACGCCGCCCAGTGGCCTGATTTTGCTCCGCCGTTGATACAACATCCCAATACCTTGGTTTGACAATGATAATTTTATCATCAAGCGACAAAATAACGTATAGAAATATCAGCCTTCCCATTACCCCAACATAGTCAGATAGCTTTTTCTGCCTGGGTGAATTCAGACGTGAGGTGCAACATGGTCG
>NZ_SMMF01000054.1:0-227 GCF_009711355.1 Roseibium sp. RKSG952
CCAGAGCCACCTGCAAATCCTCAAGCGCCAGCTCCAGTTGTTTGATCTCGCGTTCGATCTTTTCAGAGCGCGCGCCGAAGGCCTGCTTTTGCAGCTTGGCAATCCGGATGCGCAGCGCCTGAACCAGAAGATCATGCGCCCGCAAACTGGCCGACATCTTCCGGTTCTCCGCCTGAAGGGCGGTCACCATGGTCTTCAAAACGGCAGGGTCACTGGGCAGAGGCGAG
>NZ_SMMF01000144.1:0-292 GCF_009711355.1 Roseibium sp. RKSG952
TGCGCGTCTATCTGGCGAGCGGGTATACGGACATGCGCAAGGGCATTGCGGGATTGTCGGCTCTTGCCCAGCAAGAACTGCGGCAACGGCCATCGAGTGGTGCCGTCTTTGCGTTTCGGGGCCGCAGAGGCGATCGGTTGAAGCTGCTTTATTGGGACGGTCAGGGATTTTGTCTTTATTACAAGGTCCTTGAGAAAGGGCGGTTTCCCTGGCCGTCTGCGGCATCGGGCAGTATCCGCCTGACCCCGGCGCAATTGGCCATGTTGTGGGAAGGGATTGATTGGCGCCGACC
>NZ_SMMF01000645.1:0-3019 GCF_009711355.1 Roseibium sp. RKSG952
AGGGGATGGTGATAATGAGGCCTACGGCGGCCTCGGAGATGACACGATTTATGATGGGGACGGCGACAACAAGATCTATGGTGAGGATGGTGATGATGTCGTTTATGCAGAAGGCAGCGGTAGCAGTTATGATGGCGGCGACGGCACCGATACGCTGGACTTTTCCAATGCTTCAGATGCAATAATACTCTTTGCGGGTGATGGCGAAGGAGAGGTTGAGTTTTACTCTGACTACTCAACATCCACATTTTCGGATTTCGAAGTGTTCAACGGAACCGACGGCGATGATTTGTTTATAGTTACATCAGGAGATGCAACTTATGACGGCGGTGACGGTACCGACGTTATCAATTTCTACCAGGAAGACGATTCCATTACCATTACTGTCGTAGATGGTGTCGGAACTGTCAGCTTCTCTGATGGAACGGAGGCGGATCTCTCAAATTTTGAAAGTTACATCGGTACATACAACGTTGATACCTTCAATATCGGGGCAGGAGACGCGACTTATTACGGCGGCTGGACTGATACAATCAACTTTACGGAGGCAACAAGCGGGGTCACTGTCAATGTTGAAGACGCCAGTGATGGGTCCGTTTACAGCGGAACCGGTACGACAACGTTCTCCGATGGCACCACGGCCACATTCAATAAGTTCTATACCATCGCGGGCTCCGACTATGATGATACCTTTACGGTCGGTGCGGGCAACTCTGATACGGGAGATGCCGGAAATGTATCTTATGACGGCGGCGACGGCACAGATTCGATTAGCTTTGCCAATGCAACGGATGGCATCACGTTAACGGTTAGTAATGGCGGTGGAACGGTTTCATTTTCCAATGGCACTTATGCAAATCTCTCGAATTTTGAAAGCTTCATCGGAACAGATGATGACGACACGTTTTATGTAGAAACGGGGGACGCATCTTATGATGGCGGTGACGGCGATGATACCATCAGTTTTGTCAATGAGGAGAGCGGCGTAGCAATAGATCTCGACAACGGCGCTGGAACGGTGACCTTCTCCGATGGCAGCGAAGCGTCCGTTTCCGACTTCGAAGACTTCATCGGAACAGATGATGATGACACCTTTACGGTCGGAGAGGGGGATGCTGCTTATGATGGTGGAGGCGGCACCAATACGATCAGCTTTGCCAATGCGGACGACGGCGTGACAGTCGACTTTGCCGACGGATCGGGAACGGCGACTTTCTCTGATAGCACCACGGCCACATTTTCCGATTTTGATGTTCTTGTAGGGTCTGCGGGCGACGACACGTTTACGGTCGGGGAAGGCGACGCCACTTATGACGGCGGAGACGGTGCAGATACGATCAGCTTCGCGGCGGCGGACAGCAGTATCGCCGTTGATGTGTCTGACGGTGCTGCAACTGTGACTTTTTCTGATGGCAGTGAGGCCTCCGTCTCCAATTTTGAGGACTACATGGGAACAGATGATGACGATACATTTACGGTTGGGGAGGGTGATGCCACTTATGATGGTGGTGAAGGCTCTGATACCATCGGATTTGACAACGCGGATGGCGGCATAGCTCTCGATATCGATGACGGCGCTGGAACGGTGACCTTTTCCGATGGCAGTCAGGCTTCGGTTTCCGACTTCGAGAACTTCACTGGAACAGATGCTGATGACACGTTTACCGTCGGAGAGGGTGATGCTGCTTATGATGGTGGAGACGGTACAAATACGATCAGTTTTGCCAATGCAGACGACGGCGTGACAGTAGACTTTGCCGGCAGATCGGGTACTGCGACGTTCTCTGACGGAACCACGGCCACATTCTCCGATTTTGATGTGCTTGTGGGGTCTGCCGGGGACGATACGTTTACGGTCGGAGAAGGCGACGCCACTTATGACGGCGGCGATGGAACAGATACGATCAGCTTTGGCGGCGCAGATGATGGCGTAACAGTCAATGTTGCCAGCGGCTCGGGTACGACGTCGTTTTCGGACGGCACAACTGCTACTTTCTCCGATTTCGAAGTCCTCGTGGGGTCCGCCTATGATGACACCTTCTATGTTCAGTCCGGAGATGGGTCCTACGATGGCGGTGAGGGCACCGATACGTTGAATTTGTCCGGAGAAGGCAGCGGTATTACCTTCAATCTCGATGACGGATCCGGAACGGTCACATTTTCGGATGGGTCTGTTGCAAGTGTTTCCGACTTCGAGAGTTATGTGGGAACTGATGAAGACGACAGCTTTACGGTTGGATCTGGCGATGCGACCTACGATGGCGGGGAGGGGGCTGACACCCTCGACTTCTCCAATGCGGATGACGGCATAACGATTGATGTTGATGACGGCGCCGGAACAGTCACGTTCTCAGATGGAACAAGCGCAACCTTCTCAGATTTTGAAGCCTTCGTGGGAACTGACGCCGATGATACGTTTTATGCGGACACGGGCGATACATCCTATGACGGGGGTGACGGAACCGACACGATTGACTTTTCACACGAGTTGGGTGGCGTGGCTGTTTCGCTAGAGGACGATAGCGGTTCTGTTCGATTTCATGATGGGACCATTGCTAGCTTTTCCAATATGGAGGTGGTCGACGGCACTCAATACAACGATATCTTCTACGCAGGGTCAGGTGGCTACACGATATCGGGCGATGATGGCGGCGACGCGCTCTATATAACCTCGGATCAGGATTACACGATTACATATTCCGATGACGATGATACCTCCGGTACGATCACATTTGAGGACGGATCGGAGATTGTTTTCGATAGTATCGAGTACATATACGGAGGGGAAAGTGATAGTCTGACATTTATTACAGATGCTTCGGGCGAAGCCGCCGATACGGTCGGCTCCTCTCAGATACACTCGATAGACTACGATTTTTTCTGATAGGTTGTGGTCTGAATGGCCCTGTTGATGATCAAATCTCGCCGGAGGTGGTATCAACAGGGCCAGTCATTTATACAATCGGTTCAGTGTGGCGTAAAAATCTCAATATACTCCGAGTCCTCGAAAATCCGACTT
>NZ_SMMF01000273.1:0-480 GCF_009711355.1 Roseibium sp. RKSG952
TAAGGCGCAGCGCTCGAGAAACGGATTGTCGACAGCAGCCAGGACCATGGCGAACATCGCCTGGAGCTCGCCCGGCATTGCTGCAAACATTTCGTCGAGACTCTGATAGGCATCGAAAGGGGTTCCGCCTTCTGCCTGTATCTGACTTGCAAGGTCTGTCAGGAGCGCCGACGGATCAGGAAGATCTCCGGCCTCGACAATCGGTTCATTGCCAGGGTCAAGCACCAGTGACTGAGGGACCGGCAATCCCGAGCGGCGGAAGATGATCGCAAAACGCATCTGGTCTTCAGATGAGATCTTGCCCGAAGCACACCCCGTCTGGATCGCGTTTTCAATTCTTGCGGGAAACTCCGAGCCATATGCATAATCATTTTCAAGGGCCATCCGTACCTCGTCGAGGAGGGCGACAAGGAAATCACTGGCCGCATCCTTGTGGCGGCCTTTTTTCGCGATTTCCGCCACCAGTCCATCCGCGATGTC
>NZ_SMMF01000140.1:0-286 GCF_009711355.1 Roseibium sp. RKSG952
TTACGAATTTGCATGAATGCGTACCTTTCGGTGTGCGTCTTGGTCATCAAATGATCCCCCCAACCAAGTCTCTTTGCAGTTCAGTTTGCATTTGAAGGCGGCCTCGACACATCCTATGAGTTGGGGAATGCCGGTCCAATTTCTCCGAGGCCCTCACCAGGGCCCGGCGACCGCGCAATAACCGATGAACAAGCCTGATGACCGTTGGGAATTTCCATGACCTCTCCGTTGCTGACCAAAACACTCAAGCTCATCCGAAAGAAAAATGCGAGCATGGAGGAGGTTG
>NZ_SMMF01000212.1:0-372 GCF_009711355.1 Roseibium sp. RKSG952
TGGTGTTACGCTGCAGAGGCAGCGTAACAGGGCTTAACGCCTTCAAAAAGGCCGAATTTACCGGACGGGCACCATCCGTTTGCTATTCGATGAGAAGTAACGATCGATGAGGTTAAAGTTGGATAAGATACTTCTATTCAGAAGCAAAGCCGTACGCTACCTATATATTGTGATTGTAAGTTGCTTGTGCACATTCTCTAGTGGTTATGTTTTACGACAATACGATAGCTTGATCTTAGTAATTGTAGCCCCGTTTGCTATAGGTGCGGTGACGTTTACGATGGCAAAATTAATAGATAAACTTGTCTATAGAGACGTGTCCGTCCGGTAATCCCGGCCTTTATGACCGGCAGGTCGGGTTCGCCGGACGCT
>NZ_SMMF01000247.1:0-426 GCF_009711355.1 Roseibium sp. RKSG952
CCGGCCCCCATGACCAAGGCCGAGACCACCAGCCGGAATGGCGTGAGTGCCTTGTAGCTGGCCGTGAAAACCGCAATTCCCACCACCAAAACACAGAGGAGAAAGGACAACAGGGTCGGCAGAGCCAGAAAACCGGCTGGCGCGGGAAGCTTGGCTGCCAGCATTCCGACGAAATGCATGGACCAGATGGCCAGAGCAAGTGTGAGGGCGGCCCCGGCCAGCAGGATCCTCCTGCGCGGATCAACCGCGCCTCGCACCTGAACAGCACGGTTCAGGCCCACAAAGCTCCCTTGAAATGCCATCGCCAAGGACAGCGCAACGAGCCAGGGCGCGTGCGTGATGGACATGCAGAGGCGCTCCTCACATCCGGTTCCCGCCCCGTCTCTCCTCCCGGGAGGGTTCTTGGCAAAATGATAGGACATAAAA
>NZ_SMMF01000142.1:0-289 GCF_009711355.1 Roseibium sp. RKSG952
GGAGCTTGTGCTGCATGGCTTCAACGACACGGCTGCCGACTTCCCACAGGACAAGACCGTCATTGATCTGTTTACGGCGCAGGTGCAAGCCCTCCCGGACGCGCCGTCGACGGTCGATGGTGATCGGGTGTTGAGCTACAGCGTGCTGGATGCAGCCTCAAACCGCCTAGCGCGTTATTTGATTGCGCAGGGGATTGGACCTGAATGTGTGGTTGGGGTCTGTCTAGAGCGTTCCACGGAGCTGATCATCTCGCTCCTCGCGATCTGGAAGGCGGGCGGAGCCTATCTG
>NZ_SMMF01000003.1:0-201 GCF_009711355.1 Roseibium sp. RKSG952
AGTGCGATTGCGACGACCCTCGTCTCCTTGGTCGCCAGCTTTCGCGACAACCAGTCCGTTCCGGGGTGTCGGCTTCTGCGCCGGACCATGATCTGCGCCATGGCGCCGAGATAGAGCAGGCAGCGAATGTATCGGTTGCCCATCTTCGATATGCCTCCGCTTCTCGGCTTGCCGCCGGTCGAGTGTTGCTTTGGCGTGAGG
>NZ_SMMF01000226.1:0-404 GCF_009711355.1 Roseibium sp. RKSG952
CGTGAAGAGCGAGGTGGACTCCGCGGCGCTCGTGCTGCACCGGGCGCGGGACTTCCTTGTCGGCCAGGTCACGCAGGTGGGCAATGCGATCCGGGCTCATATGGCCGAGTTCGGGATCATCACCGCCAAGGGATCGAAGCGGGTCGCGAACCTGGCGGAGGAGTTGGATGCCTTGCCCGAGGCTGCCCGCTTGCCGCTTCGGGCGCTGTTCGATCAGCTTGCGGAGACGCAAGCGCGGATCGACCGGCTGACCGGCGAGATCGAAAAGGTGCACCGGCAGAACGAGGTGAGCCTGCGGCTGGCGTCGATCCCCGGCGTCGGCGTGCTGACGGCGACGGCCATTGCCGCGACGACGCCGGATGTGAGCAACTTTTCCTCGGCGCGGGACTACGCCGCCTGGCTCG
>NZ_SMMF01000775.1:0-8594 GCF_009711355.1 Roseibium sp. RKSG952
AGCGAAAGACACCGCTTTGACGTTCAATTGCGAGTCGGATGGTGAAGATAACATGAAGATCATGCAAGAGGTCATCAGCAGCCACCTTGAGCGATTCGCGTGGCGTGAAGAGCTGAAACTTCAGTGGCAGACCGCGAGTTCATAAAGCTGGCCCTTGGTTGAAGCCGGAATGATTACGGCTTTTCAGGTGTGGTGGATGGCAAACTTGCAGCCCTTTACGGTTTCGATCGGCACCGGCATGCCATAGATCCGCGACAGGTTCTCTTCCGTCATGAAGCTTGCCGTATCGGTATGGGCAACGACGTATCCGTCCTTGAGAGCAACAATCATATCGGCATGTGATGCGGCATAATTAATTTCATGCAGCACGACGACAACCGTCTTCCCGTGATTGTCCGCAAGATCCCTAAGTTGACGCATGAGTTCGCGCGCATAGTACATGTCCAGATTATTGAGGGGCTCGTCCAGAAGCAGATAATCGGTATCCTGCACATAGGCCATGGCAACGAGGACGCGCTGGCGCTGCCCTCCGGACAACTCGTCGAGGAACCTTCCGGCAAGCTCTGTCAGAGCGAACAAGTCCAGCGCTTTTTCAACCTTGTCGTGATCATTTTCGGAAGGACGTCCCTGATGGTGCGGGTACCTCCCGAAACCTACCATGTCGCGTACCGAAATTCGGGAATCCACATGGGTATCTTGACGCATGATCGCGACCTTGCGAGCAAGTTCCCGCGCCTGCGTTTTCCGGATATCCAGACCGTCAAAACGAATGGATCCCGACTGCAAAGGGGAAATGCGCGCCATCAACGAAAAGAGCGTCGATTTCCCGGCCCCGTTTGGACCGATAACCGCCGTTATGCCGCCCTTTTTGATGTTCAGGGAAACATTGTGCAATATCCGCGACCGGCCATGATGAAATGTCACATTTTCGATCGTAATCATGTGCGGACCTTTTTCAGGATCAGGAGAAGGAATACCAGCCCTCCGAGAAACTCGATGACAATACCGAGCGTTGCCGCCATTCCGAGTACCCGTTCAAACACCGCCTGACCACCTACCAGAACAATGATCGAAATCAGGCTTGCAGACACGAAGATTGGTCCATGGCGGTGCGTTTTGATGAATTCGTAGCTGAGCGCGCTGACCAATAGGCCGAAAAATGACACCACTCCGACCAGAGCAGTTGATACCGCAACCAATCCTGCTACCAGCGCAAGCCCGGTCACGACCTCGCGCTGGTAGCAGACACCAAGACCGGTCGCCGTTTCACGGCCGAGCGCCATAACATCCAGAACTGTCCGTTTTTTCCAGATGATACCGCATAAAACAGCAACAAGCGGAACTGTCACAATGAGAAGGGACGTGTCAATGCGGTTGAAACTGGCAAAGAGTGACCCCTGAAAAACCGCGAATTCACTCGGATCGTTCAAACGGGAAAGCAGGTTTGTCAGGCTGCGGAACAAGACGCCAAAGACGACACCAACCAGCAGCATCCGGAAGAGATCCTGAACTCCCCTCCCAAGCAGGGTTCCAAACAAGCCAAGTGCGGCTGCACTCAAAACCACAAGATCAATGGCGAATTTAAGTTCCGCACCGAGCATTGCATATCCAAGCCCGCCAAATGCAAAAACAAGGGATGCTTGGATCAATATGTAAAGGGCGTCAAAGCCCATGACGGCGGGCGTCAGTATCCTGTTGGCGGTAATGGTCTGGAACACCACAGTCGCAACGGCAATTGCGATAGCCACGGTCACCAGCGCCACCAGCTTGGTGCCGCGGAATACCAGAATGAAGCTCCAGTTGCCCCGGGCGCCCAAAACCATGAATGCCACACCGGCAAGTGCGGCGCATAAGCTCAAGAAAACCAGTTTCCTACACACGGCGCTGGGGCCTCGCATAGAGCAACCATAGGAACACGCAGGTTCCCACGATGCCAAACACCGTGCTCGCTGGGATTTCGTATGGGTGATTGATGAGCCTTCCGATCAAGTCGCTGGCGAGCACCAGGCATCCTCCCGTCAATGCAACCAGTGGCAAGGTCGCGCGGACATTGTCACCCTTGAACCGCCGGATGATGTTTGGAACAACAAGCCCGACAAATGGCACAATCCCGACCGTCAGCACGGTGAATGACGTGATCAGCGAGACGATGGCAAGCCCGAGAACAACCACGGATTTGTAGTTCAGCCCCAGCCCGGTGGCTGTTTCCTTTCCAAATCCGGCAATCGTGAAACGATCCGCATAAAGATAGGCCCCAACTGCCAGTACACCCGATGCCCACAACAACTCATACCTGCCCTGCATGACACCGGAAAACTCACCATTCATCCAGACCGAGATGTATTGCAGGAGATCGAATTCGTAGGCGATGAAATTAGTGAGCGCTCCTATGACGCCGCCATAGATGATACCTGCCAAAGGCACCAATAAAGGTTGTGTGGGCGGCAGCCGGTGGGCCAACGTCAGGAAGACAGCCGATCCGGCGAAAGCAGTCACGCTGGACACCGCCATTTTTGCGAGTATCGAACTATTCTGCATGAGTAGCGTCGTTGCCAAAAGCCCCAGGGCCGCGCATTCTCCCGTGCCCGTTGTTGCCGGTTCCACGAAACGATTCCTGACAAGCATCTGCATGATGACGCCGGCAACGGCTAGCGAGGCTCCCGCCAGAAGAGCGGCAAGCGTTCGGGGCAACCTGCTCACAAGAAGCAGGCTGCTTCCTTCCGGGTCAAGTAGCAGATCCTCAAAACTCACATTCGCCGCGCCCGTGACAAGGCTTGCCAGAACCAGCGAAGCGAATGCAAGAGACATGACTATCAACGGAAAAAACGCGCCACTGCGCAGCAAAATCATTCTGTCATTCCGGCGGTTTCAACCAGTCAGTCTGCTGCTGCAAAGGCATCGGACAATTGCCCGATCGTTGCCATCAGGGATTGATAACCGCCGGCTGCGATATAAACATTTGCGGCATTCAGATAGATCACTTGCCCGGACTGCCAGGCTTTCGTGTCTGCAATCAGCTTATTGTCGAGCGTTTCGCGTGCCCGGGCCGTGTCGTTTCCAATGGCCGCCGCCCTGTCGATCACGATCAGCCAGTCCGGGTTGGTCTCGCGAATAAATTCAAACGAAACGGCTTCACCGTGATTGGACGCCTTTATTTCCCCGCCAGCCGGCTGGATTCCAAGCTCGGAATACAGCCAACCGAAGCGGGAATTCTGCCCATAAACACTGACTTTTGGCCCGTTTGTCATGACTATCAAGGCTGACCCTGCCCCACTTGTCTGCGTTTTCAAGGCTGATACGGCTGCGTCAAGCTTTGCTTCCAGCTCAGCTGCTTCCGGCTGTTTTCCGAACAGCTCTCCGTAGGCTTCCAGACGGCTTTTCGCCTGATTCAGAAGACCATCACCCCAGATCGTCATGTCAATTGTTGGTGCCAGCTCCGAGAGGGCTTTGACCTGGGTCGACGAGCGGCCACCGGCAACAATAAGGTCTGGTTGCAGAGCATTGACGGCTTCGAAATCGGGTTCAAAAAGAGAGCCCACGATCTCGGCTCCTGCGACGGCCTCCTCCAGATGATCCACATAGATCCGCTGGGGAACACCTTCGATCGAAACCCCCAACGCACTTAAAGTATCGACCGCGGAAATATCGAAAACAGCGATTGTCTCAGGCCGCGCAGAAACATCGACCGGGCCAGCCGCAGTATTGACGGCAACGGTCTCTGCAAGGGCGATCTGGGAACTCAACCCGAAAGCCAATAGGGTCGCGATCCAACGGGCGTGGCGCATGATGTTCTCCAGTAGATGTGCCTGGCTGATCCGGGGAATGGCTGAGCTGAGGGGCGTGGCTGGCTTGGCAAGCCAACCTGAATGATCGTTCGGTAGTGCCAAATGCCTCACACCTTTTCAAGAAAGATGTCAACTATCGCCAAGTCTAAAACCGATGCAGCCGGATGCGTTGTCACAATTTGCCCTCACTGCAAATTTCATTTGGTGCATTCCGGCAGAACATCGGCGAGCTGCGGAACGATGCGATAAAACAACAATTCAAACACTGTTTTACATGATAAAAAAACTCATGTATAGGGGCGTGGTGTGCCGACTGACCATGCCAATTTTGCCAGTTCAATCAAAAGCCAGTGTTCAGCGGACTTCAAACTACAGAATTAGGGGGCTGACCATGCTTGACCGCGTGCGTCTTTCGTTCTTGCTTACGAGCACGGTTATAAACTTCGCCATCCCCGTGACACACGCGACCGCTCAGGACGCTAGTCAGGATGGCAATACGGGGGACGCGGTCGTCCTTCAAAAGATCGTCGTGAACTCGGGGGAACCGGACCGGTACGATAAACATCAGGGTGCGGCGGACCGTGCATCTTCGATCTATATTTCCTACGATGAAATTCAAAGAACCGACCCGCAAACCTTGCGCGAATTGTTTGCGGGCAACGCGTCCATTTCCGTGGGCGGCGGCATCCCGGTTGCCCAGAAGGTTTTTGTTAACGGTATCGACGAAAACAATCTGGCTGTCTCGATTGACGGTGTGCAGCAAGGTAACCGGATCTTCCACCACACCAGCACCAACTATATTGATCCGACGCTGTTGAAGGCCGTGCGGATCGATCCAGGTGTTGCACCCGCAGATGCCGGCTTTGCTGCGCTCGGCGGTTCGATTTTGTATGAGACTGTCGATGTCGGCGACCTTCTGATCGGAGACCGAAAGTTCGGCGGTTTCGCAACCCTCAGCTACGACACGAATGGGAAGACCTTTACCGAAAGCGCGAGTGCGTATGCGCGTCACGAGGGGTTCGAGATTCTCGGATACGCGAAATTCGCCAATGGCGACGACTACGAAAACGGTGACGGCTGGACGGTGCCTGGAACGGCCGCGGATTTTTCCAGTATCCTCGGCAAGGCGGCATATGAGACCCAATCCGGGTACCGGTTCGAGATCACGGGCCAGCAGATCATCGATGATGCTCTTCGACCTTACCGGGCGAATATCGGCGGATTGTTCGGCAATTCAGCGCTACGGGTCTATGACACCACACGAAGAAATTTCTCATTCAATTTCAGCAAAGAGCAGATTGACGGCTACTGGAATCCGGAGTTCGTGGTCGGATACAGCGAAAACGATTTTAAGGTGCCAGACCCCTATGGAAGCGAGGGATCAGGCGGTACCTGGACGGGAAAATTCGAAAACGTGTTTTCCTTCAGCAAGGGGAATACGCTGACAGCCGGGGTCGACGTACTGCACCAGACCGCTGATTACTATGATCCGTTGGAAAGTTACGACGAACGTGTGGTGAACCTTGGAGCCTATGCCCAAGCCCGTGTCACGCCCATGGAGCGATTGGAACTGTCGTTCGGAGGACGGGCGGACGCCAACTATTTCGAAGGCAAGGACGGCACGGACCTCGACAATACCGGGCTGAGCGGCAACGCCTTTGCCGAATATGAAGTCGTCGACGGCCTGTTCGTCAACGCTGGCTACTCCAATGTCTTCGGTGGGATCGATCTCGAAGAAACCTTCGAATACTGGCGCCCGTGGATGTATGAAAATCTTGATCCCGTCCGCTCGGACAATGTGACCGGAGGCCTGCGCTTCGAAAACGCCGGCTGGTTTGCCGAAGGCAACTTGTTTAGCACGCGTTTTCATGACTACCGCGACGGCGACACCAATATCGACTTTAGCACGTGGGGCTACAACCTCGCCGCTGGCTACAGCTGGGGGCAGGGTTTTGCCAAAGTCTCCTATGCAAACACACGGATCAGCCTGTCTGAAGTCGATCTGGAATCCTATTACCTGATCAATATCGGCGCAGCGGTAGGTCAGATCATTTCTGCGGAGGTGGCACATACGTTTTCAAATCTGGACCTGACACTCGGTGCCACACTCGATGCAGCTCTCGAATATGACGGCTTTGAATCGGCGGGTTTCGACTCGATTGATCCATATACGGTTGTGAATGCTTACGCGGAGTACAGGCCCGAGAAGTTCGACTATTTGACGCTGCGGTTCGAAGCGAACAACATCTTCGATGAAACTTATGCAGACCGCGCAACTTATGGTGCCGAATACGATGATATCACCCCGCTCTATGAGCCGGGCCGTTCCTTCCGTCTGATGGCCAAGATTCGCTATTGAGCAGAAAGGTGAAATGCTGCTTCTGGTGCCGGGCCTTACCCCGGCATCAGAATTTGCGGGTTTCATGTTGAACATTGCCCGGTTCTGGCTGCAAAGTCCCCCGGCATTCGGCAGGAAGAATAAGGTTTGCTGGCGCTTTTGTTTCAAATGGCGTTTGAACAAATCGGAAAACCCGTTTAGAGCCTGCTCCGAAAAAGTGGGCGCCGTGTTTTCATCGCGAGATTTTAATAACTTATAACCAAAGCATGTTTTCGGCCCACTGCTATACGCCATGCTAAAGACCCGCTTGGGCGGGAACGGGAGAGGACATGGGATTGGGATCAACGCCGCATCGCTTGCTTAGAGCCGCGGAGCAATTAATGGCAGAAAACGGGATTGCCGGCACGTCTGTGAGGCAGATAACCGATGTAGCCGAGGCGAACATAGCATCTGTAAACTATTATTTCGGAAGCAAGAACGCGCTGCTGCTTGAACTGCTGAAAGACCGTTTTGCAAGACTGGATGCCGAATTGCTTGCCCGTGTCTCGAGTGTGGTGGACAAGGCCGCAGGCGAGATACCTTCTATCGCCGATTTGACGGATGCCTATTTCGACGCTCTCGCCCATCTTGGCTACAATACCGAAGCCGGTCAGCTGGACCCGTTTATTCTTTTAATTCAGCGTGTCGACTCCGAGCAACGGGACACTCTGAAACAGGCCCAGGACTTCCAGGCACCCGGCATCACACGATTGCTTACCCTGTTGAGCGCGCCTTTGGGGGAAGAGGATCGCAAAGCGGTGGATGCATGGGTTCTGGTCGGCCTCATGTTTACTGCGTCGGTTGCCGCAATGCCATTGATGGCCCGTGATGGAAGCGGCAACAAGCAGGTGCTCGCGATCCGCGGTTACATCGCAGCTGGTGTAGCGGCCTATATTCAGCACCTTCGCAGCGACATCTAAACCGTGACATTTCCATCAAATCACGGATAGCAGTATTTGCTTGATAAATGTTGGTTTGGCCGGCGGGAAACCAACGCCGTGCCCTCTTGTTGCACCCCGCACGAATGGCGGCTTTCCTGTGTGCGGTGCAACAAATCACACCGACGCCGAATGTCGGCTCAGGGCCGGTAGCGGCCAGATCCAAACGTTTCCGTATCACCATCATTTCAGCGGGTTAGGCGGCCATGCGGCTGAAATCGATCCGGCTATCCAGATCGAGATCAAACCGCCCATAGGGGTTGACGTGGCTGTAAATCAAGGGATGGAGACCGCGATGGTCTTCAGGTGTCATCCGGGCTGCCCATGCCGGTTCAGACAAGACAGACTGCAGCATCCGCGTGTTTACATAAACCAATGAGGCTTGCAGGAGGTGCAGTGCAAGCGCGGGAATCTCCTGCTCGTCAATCCGGTTGGTTGCGATTTCACCGCCTTTGCCGAAGAACACGAAGCCATTGGCACTGTTCCAGTTTTCAACGACATTCAGACCTTCATTGATCTCGCGGCGATAGGCTTCCTGCCGAAGATACCGGCACAGGAAAATGGTTTTTACCGCGCGGCCCAGTTCGCTCAGTGCCTTATAGGTCGGGTGCATCACTTCGGCGCGCGCAAACCGCCGTAAAATGGCCTCTGGATCCGCTGTCCGTGTTTGCATGGCGGCCGCATATTTGACCATTTCGTCATACTGCTGCTCAATCTCGTCCCAATTGATCGCGGTCGAGAGAATGGGAAGCAGGTTCGGCAAATTGTCACGGAAGTCATTGTCAGGCAGGGCCAGCTTTTGCCGGGCGATGGCCTTGAGCCGTGGGGCGAGCTCAAATCCCAGCAATCGGCAAAACGCAAAACCGACGACACTCTGGCCGTGGCTGTCAACGTATTGACGCTGGATTTCGAGATCAGTGCAATGGCGCAGGACACCCTCAATCATGGAGGCCACTTCAGACGACGAACACCTCTTGAGTTGAGAGTAGACACAAGTGGCCTGCTTTTCGACGTGCCAGTAGACCATCACCCCGCGGCCGCCATAACGGGTATGCCATTCCGTCATCAAGTTGCGATCCCAGGCGCCGAATTTGGTTGAGTCGGAGGCACAAGCCGTTCCGGCATCCCCCCAGACAGCTTCGTTGCGCGCGGCCAGAGTTGCATTTGCAATACGCGTACAAGCTTGCCGCAGAGAGCCAGCATGAATGAACCTGCGCTGCACGTGCAAAAGTTCATCGTATTTGACGTCCGGAGTGGCACCAGCCACGCGCTTTAGCCCCGCATTTGTCCCAAGTCCATAAAGACAAAGAAGCAATCGCTGATCCAGGACAGCCTTCGGCAACACCACGCGTGAGGCAGAGGTTTCAAATCCGTCCAGAAAACCGGTATCAAGAGCGGCTTCCTTCAGCACATCCAGAAGTCCGGTCATCGGCCAACGCCGGTTCACTTCCGCCTTGAGGGAAGCAAGGCCCGTGGGCTCCGGGAGCGGCTTGA
>NZ_SMMF01000564.1:0-1920 GCF_009711355.1 Roseibium sp. RKSG952
CAAAGATCTGGGATTGCCGGTACAAGGGAAAGCGAGTCGCGCGAGGGGATTTCACCCTCACGCGCTCCCAGAACCGTACGTGAACCTCTCGGCTCATACGGCTCCCGGCATTCAGCCCTTTCCGTGGAGAAGAGACCAATGGGCAAACAATCCCGGCATGGATTTCGCAATTCTGGCAAGCCAGAGCCGCGCTTGCCGGGGCCGCTGCTTGAAGCGCTTGTACTTCCGCATCACCCATCGGACCAAATGGGCGTCGATCAGACGGAGCGTCGGATAGAGCGCCGATTTGTAAAAGCATCTGAAGTAGCCGATCCAGCCTCCAATCTTGCGATTGAACATACGGGCCAGATCGATCAGCCCCTTGTCACTGCGCCGCTGCAATCCCCAATGGCGCACCTGGCACCGGAACGCCTTGAGAGCCTTGGGGCTAGCCGCCGGAAGATAGGATACGCCGAACAAACCACCGCGCCAGATCGCCAGCCGGGGCTGGAACCTGTAGCCAAGAAAGTCGAACGCAACCGCCGGGTATTTCCCTTTCCGGTTGGTATCCTTGCAGTAGACGACCTTTGTCTTCTGCGGGTGAAGTTGCAGGCCGCAGTCTGCCAGCCGGTCTTCGGCCTGCCGCCAGAGCCTGCGCGCTTCACCTTCCGTCCGGCAATGGCAGATGATGTCATCCGCATAACGCTCAAACGGCACATGCGGGTTCTCTCGATCCATCCACTTGTCGAAAGCGTAATGCAGGAACAGGTTTGCCAGCAGAGGCGAGATGACCCCACCTTGCGGCGTCCCCTTGTCCTGCGGGACAAGGCTGCCATCCTCCATCATCACGGGTGCCTGCTACCACCGTTCGATATAGAGCAAAACCCAGCGGCAGTCCGTATGATGACGAACCGCCTTGAGCAGCAACTCATGATCGATAGTGTCAAAGAACCCCTTGATGTCCATGTCCAGAACCCAGTCACAACGCCAGCATCTCTGACGCGCTGTCCGGATTGCATCGATGGCGGAGCGTTCGGGCCGATACCCATAGGAATCCCTGTGGAACAAAGGCTCCACGAGAGGCTCCAGATAAAGCCGGACAACCTCTTGCGCAATGCGGTCCGTGACCGTCGGAATGCCCAACGGCCTCTGGCCGCCATCCGCCTTGGGGATCATCACCCGGCGTACCGGCGATGGCATGTAACTGCCTGAGCACATCCGGTTCCAAAGCTTGTACAGGTTCGGGCCAAGCCGTTCCCCGAAACTTTGGAGCGTTTGCCCATCAACTCCAGCAGCACCCTGATTGGCGTTCACATGCTGGAACGCCTCCCAGACTTCCCTCTTCTCAATCGTAAACGGCTTTGTCCCTGACATCCGGCTCATCCTGCAATCAGTTGGCCAGCGGCAAGGACTGAACACCACAACCCCTTCGGTCCGGCGCCATTACAGCGCCTTCAACCCTACTACGAGTTGTTCTGCCCCTGTGCCCCGCATCGGTACTCCGGACCTCCCGGGGGCTGCCCGGTCGGTCTTCTTCCTTGGCATCGGGACGACAGGTTCTCCTGTTCCGCAAAAGAGCCTGATCCGGATTCACGCCGCCTTCGAGCCGGATGCCGCATGGGCCGGACTTCAGGGCTCCGCCCATACTCGTCCCGAGGGGACCACCACCCCCGGTTCTGACATCAATCATACGCTTTCGGCAGTTCATCGACGGTTCGCTTTCGCTCGTCTCTCCGGATCGTACCTGACGGGATCATGCCCCGCCGTTTCCACAACGCTCACCACCATCGCTCTTTACGACAGCAGCTTGTGGCGGTTTGGGATCGGCTCCTGATCACCGAACCCGAGGGGCCTACCCTCATCTCTCTTGCAGTTACGTACCTCCTTTCCATGTTGGTACTCAGGACACACGGTGATCGCCGAACTTCGAGACAAGAACAT
>NZ_SMMF01000275.1:0-485 GCF_009711355.1 Roseibium sp. RKSG952
AGGTCGTTGGCATCCTCGTAGCCTGCGGCGTTCGCCAGAATACACGCCCGCAGCATGTCGGGCCGTTGGTGCAGGGTCCGCACCGGGTCGCGCGGGTCGGGAATGACGGCTGAAAGCCTCCCGGCAATGCCAAGCTGGTTCTCCGCGGCCACAAGAAGCTATACGCCGCCATCTGAAGTGATCTTTCCACCATCGAAAGCAGCGCTGACTTTTTTGCCGGACAAAGATGGCAGTACGGGAAAAACTGAAGCAGGACCGGTCATGTGATCAGGGCGGTTTTTGTCCGACGGAAAAAATGGTTTCGGCACCCATATTTTTACATTACGTCAGTGCCTTACACCACAATCAGCAGCTTGAGAGTTAGAACTGGTGCATAATCCGGGTTGGCAACGTGAGCCAGGCCCGCAAAAGGTGAGTACCTCGATTTATCGATTTCAGGTCTGATCTTTCTGTACTATACCGCTCTCACCGCAAAACCCGAATAT
>NZ_SMMF01000601.1:0-2397 GCF_009711355.1 Roseibium sp. RKSG952
AGGAAGGGGTTTGCCGCGCTTCTAGATCAAGCTGCACCAGTTCTTTGTGACATTCGGCCGATTGTGAGATCTGCAACGAATGCTTTAAAGCGCGCGAGCGGAGGGAGAATGTATCCCCGAACGCGGCCCGGCAGGAAGAATCGAGATGCGTGTCTTGACGAATCTTAAATCCGAAGCCGCAGGGATGGTGCAGGCCATCGCCCGGAAGATACACCGATCTCCATGCCGAACGGCAATTTTAAAGAACTAATGCAACAAGGATTACGAAATGGCGCTGAGAAAACCAAGACAGCAGGGCGCCCAGTTTCTTGACGAGGCGGAGCACAAGCTCACCAAGGGAGCGCCGCTTATCGTTCGACTGGACGCCATCGGCCGCAACAAGGACTCGATCGAGGCGACGTTGCTAATGAACGCCGTTGGTTCCAAAAGGGGCGAACAGGTCGTCATCAAACAGGCCCCGACGCTGACCTACGGCCCGGATCAGCTCAACAACGCTCTCGCCGGTACCCAATACGATCCGCAATCGCAGCCGGGAGACATCATCGCATTCAGCTCGGTTTATCTCGAGAAAGACACCGTGATGGCCGGCAGGATCGGGGCACGGACGCATGGCGAGATGATCGGCAACGTTCAGGTGATCATGGCTCCCGCGAGACCGTCCGCCAGCCGGGTGACGAAAAAAGGTGCCTCTCAATACCTGACGATCGCCGATCCGTTCGAAGCCAGGACCATCAAGAACATCAAGGATGCCGAGGCGTTTATGCGCGGGTTCGAGACCGAGAAGGCGGATGCGGGCACGCTCGTCGGCGCCATCATGAGAACGAGGGATCGCAACGTCGGGGAATTCAGGCCGACGGAAGAGAAGGATATCGCATATCTCCTTGAGGAACTACAGCATGACGGCATCTTCGAGGATAACGAGCCGATCACTTTCATTCCGACCATGCACATTCAAGTAGGCAGAGATCAGGTCCGACGCGAGCTGGACCCGAAAATCCCGACCGACGGATGGGTCCGTGGAAAGCTTTCTAGGCAATACACGTATGACAACCGCAAGGAGACCGGCTTTCGACCGACTATCATCGTGATCAGTGATGAAGAAGAATGGGCATTCGGCGGCAAGACCGGAAAGATCAAGAGGTACGCGACCGGCATCCAGCCTGCGATCAAGTGCAACCCGATCATGCCTCGAGATTTAGAGGTCCCAACGAAGAACGGGACGAAGAACATTATCAGGACCCAAAGGTTGTTCACCGAGGAACAAATGGTAGCGGCCGCAAAGGAGCGAAAGCGGACATCCGGTCTTGGTGAAGAAAGACAGCCCAGCCAGACCAACGAATCCCAAAGAACCAGATCTTCCCGGCCGGGTATCTGACAGGGAAAGATTTTGAAGGACTATTCGTCAATCCGAGAGAGGGCAGGCCCGATGAAGCGGCGCGCCCTCTCGGCATCTCCGGACCAGGCGCACGTCTCGCCGTCTGCGAGACGTTTGCGGTGCTCATTCAACAGCCTGAGGGCTTGCCGTATGACCGCCCTCTCGGACATGTCGCTCTCCTTAGCAGCCTCCCGCACGAAGTCCCGCTCCTGCTCAGTCAGAAAATCCAGGTCAAACATCGCTTTTATTCCGGAACTCGCGCGCAGTGACTCTCGAATGCCGCAAACGCCTTACGCAGGTCGAGCCCGGACGGACGCGCGGGAGATGCAGCAGTCTTGATGTCAGTCACGACATCGATAGCCTTCGGGGTCCACGAAACGAGAGCGTTGCGGCGGTCAGATTCATCCATCCACCTCTTGATATACCCGCCCTTTTCGAGAGCCTTCAGCGCATAGCTCGCATTCGAACCGACGTGCCGACCCTTTTGAACTAGATCTTTGACTCGCGCGTCACCCTCTCCGACCGATATTAGAAACATCAGATTCCCGAAGGAAAGGTCCGTCGCCTTATGGCGCCGAAGAATAGGTTTCACGAAGTCGGCGAAAACGCGAAGGCTGCGGTCCATCGCAACTGCGATGTCCGACAAATTCTCACGCGCTTCCTCTGTCCGCATTTGTGCCACCAAAATCTCCCACACATCCCTCTTAAAATTAAGGACGGGAAAGGAACATGTGGCAACGCGCCGGCGGAAGGAAATGCTAAAGCCTGGGTCCGGGCGGATAATTCCCTCGTCATCGGAGGCGTATGGCCGTTCCTTCAAGCTTATGCCTCGGTCACGTGCCGGACGACTGTTCCTTCAACTCAAGGCACATCTGTGGTGTTGCTGTAACGCTCGTCTTTCCCGCCATCGAACCCCCGGATGTTTGCTGAACCTAACGTCTTCCCAGCCCTGAAGGACGGTGTCCCCGCGCGGCATGATCCAGAAGCGCGGAAAACCCCTTCCTTCAGGGGGGCAAGAGCGC
>NZ_SMMF01000483.1:0-1247 GCF_009711355.1 Roseibium sp. RKSG952
CCGGAAACGCCGGACCATTGCCCGGATCGAAGCAACCCCGCTCGGCTTTGATACAGGGCAATCGCGCTTCAAAACCCTTCGATGAGTGTGCGGAGGAAGTCGTTGCTCCAGCCTGCCTTCTTGAACTTGACGCGGTTTGAGCCTTTTGCGGTGTTTGCTTTTATTATGCCCAAAGCGATCCTTCGCAACGCGGCAAAGTTGGCGGGCGCGTTGTCTTTTCGGGCTCGGTGCTGGTCGTCATTCATCACGACATCGAGTGACCAATGCAAACTGTTTTCGATTTCCCAGTGGCCCCGGATCAGCTTGGCGGCTGCCTGCGCGGTGTAGCATTTTGACAGGAGATACACCCGCTCGGACTGGCTGGTCGTTTGGCCCACTGTGCGCCTGGACACGACATGAACGAAAGCGCCAAGATGTGGCCATTGATGGGTTTCAACGAGATGGTCCGTCACGTCGTAGACGCGATATGATCGCTCCTCAATCCGGCCATGGTCACCGTCTACGGTGGCATGTTCATCAATATACTCAATATCTTGATCGGCCACAAAAGCGCGCACGTCGGCCTGCATGTCGCCCTGATTGCCCTTG
Organism: Roseibium sp. RKSG952; assembly: GCF_009711355.1. Lineage (NCBI taxonomy): Bacteria > Pseudomonadati > Pseudomonadota > Alphaproteobacteria > Hyphomicrobiales > Stappiaceae > Roseibium > Roseibium sp. RKSG952. The sequence continues at coordinate 589 of NZ_SMMF01000483.1, forward strand.
AGCTGCATGCAATAGTCACCACCTTCCCGCACGATCAGGTCACAGGTTTCCCGCTGGCAGTGTAGAGCATCGGCGGTGATGGTGATACCGCGAACATCAAGCATCTCAATCAGCTCGCGCAGAGCCGCAATCTCGCCGCCGCCCTTGGCACTATGCGTCATCCCAAGGCTAAGACGTGCGCCATGAAAAAAGGCGGTGACGACGTTCAGGTTCGACTGGGCGGCAGCTTTGTCAAAGCTGCGCCGCATCTCCTTCCCGTCGATGGCGATGGCCGGCTGCTCTGCATGGGCCTCGGCAAAGTCGCTTCGGAACTTGCCGAAAAACGCCTGAAGACTGCTCGGCTTCATCAAGCGGAAGAGCCGCGAGTAGGCATCATGGCACGGAATACCGTGAGGCAATTCGAGAAATTCGCGAAGGAAATCCTCCTTCATCTGCCCAAAATGCTCCATATCGACAGCAGTCTCCCCGCCACACAGCGCGCACAACAGGCTGATCGTCATCATGTCGCAGAACTTGTGCCGCGGCGCATTGCCCCCGCGAGGATCGTCTTCATCGTTGAAATAACTGGATAATGTCGGCATCTCGAGGCTCCATCAAATGATAAAACCTCCAGAATCTAATTCCGATCAACTGTCAAACTTCAAGCCCGATTCCCCTGG
>NZ_SMMF01000334.1:0-626 GCF_009711355.1 Roseibium sp. RKSG952
CCGCCGCATTCGCGTCCCGGTCATGGTCCATGACCTGTCGGCAAGTGCCAGCGTGTCGTTGATCGACCTGCAATGTGAACACGTCTTCGTTCGGATTGACAGGTTCAATCCGAACGAAGGGCTTGCCGGACCAGTCCGTCTTTCAGAAAGCTGGCTTAGCGACCTCGTCAGGCTTCAGCGTAATTGCCGGAAAGTCGTACTCGTTGAACGTCACTTCGTCCAGCGCGTAGGGAGGGCCGTTTAACCAGCTCGGATCGTCGCGAACCTTGTTGTCGATGTGAACTCCAATGAGGACGCGAGATCCCTTGTCGGTGCACATGTATTCCCGCTCGTTCATGAAAAAGCGCTCCCCGATGGAGATCATCGAGAGGTCGAAATCGTCCTCTGAAGAAAGGGTGTTGGTCAGGTTGGTGCGGATGCGTGTCATGTCTCGTGTGTCATCGTGTGAACTTTTGCTCTGATGCGGGGTGAACTTGGGCTTTGCACTGTCGTGTTTAAGCATCCGTATGGTTGTTGGATGGTGAGAGGCGATCGTGTCAGCCCCCGGGTGCCGACGGTATAGGCATTTAACGTCTTCCCCGCCCAAAGTGACTTGAATTTTAGCGAAGCGCAAGCCGTCAGGCTGC
>NZ_SMMF01000619.1:0-2604 GCF_009711355.1 Roseibium sp. RKSG952
AGGAAGGGGTTTGCCAGCGCTTCTGGATCACTCCTCGGAAAACCCGTATCCGGTCCACTTATACATAACGCTAGGCGTATCCTGATCGCCGATCGCTATCATCTCCGGTTCGTCCTCCCCTTCGATTTTATAGACTAGGGATCGAGAGCGGCCTTCGTACATCTTTATCCAGTTGTCGTAGGCGAGACGGTAGACCTGATAGAGACACCCCTCCGGAAGACAGTCGTCTGGAAGACGGCTCATCACGAATAGGTCCGGGGACGACCCTCCTGTGAGGTCGATGAAGTCAATCTCGAAAGTGCCGTCCTCAGGTGCCGTCTTACCCATGCGGGTTTCGTAATCCGGATTGACCACCTCCAGGCGAACGCGCTCGTGAAGAGGGTGAAACGACCTCCAAGCCGGGAGGCGATAGTCACGGGAAAGGAAGAAGCCGAGGTCGGAAATGATCTCGTGCTCCTTGATATAGTCGCTCAGGGATCGCGGCTGAATAAAGACCGACCTCAATCCGTCCTCAGCACCGGCGGTCGCCGGATATAAGGACGTTGCGACCGCGGAGAAAACAGCCGCAGTCGCAATTAGTTTTCTTAACTGCATCCGGACATGCCCGCTTGCTCAAGGTGGAAGTGAACGTAAGAGCCTGTGTATCCGGCATAGCTAGGAGATAGAACCAGCCTGAAGGTGCTACATGCGAAGCTTTTCGCCTGAACCGCAAGAACACCCTCGGGCGAAAGCGGCTCGTGCAAGGCGCCGAAGGAGATCTTCTGGCCTCCTACGACGAATCCTGAGACATCGATGGCGCGGCCAAGGGAGTGCTCGGTGATCGTGCCGGGCTTATTGCCGTTCTTGTCACGCTTCGGACCGCAGGTCCGGGTCGATCCGATACCGTAGTAGCTCGAGGCACCAAGCCCCTTCATTTGCTGGTCGAATTGAACCATGGCGAGCGCCGTGTCGCATGCCAGAGTCAGTTTCGCGCCCCACTGCATGTAGGGCGTCCCGCTCATGGAGACGGCGTTTTCAATGATGCATGTGGTGCCGCCATAGGAGCCGTTCTGAACCTGCCCCAGCTGGTTGAAGTCGACGCCCGCACCCTTCAGCTTGTTCATGCACTCGGGATCGGAGACGAAGGACGAGATCGTCGACATGCCATCCTGATCGGCATCGAATTCCCCGGCATAGGAGCAAGCAAGGACGTAGGACCAGCTGCCGGAACCGGGGCCAAAGGATTGGTTCTCGCACTGTTCCTTCCGGGGGCCTTTCTCGGCGTCCTCGGCCATTTTCTCCGCGTCCTCGCATTCCTCGCGCGTCATCAGGAACGGCTTGTACTTCTGACAGAATCCTGCAACGGAGCCGGAGAAGTTCGAACAGTCGATCGCATCGATCATCGGCATCGTGACCTCGCAGGTCTTCTTGCTCATATCCTTCTCGATCGGATTACAGCCATTGACCGCGCACATGAATTTTTCGACGCATGTGCCGTTAGCATCGTTCGTGGATGTCGATTTTCCAGAGGAACATTTCATTCCGTTAGCAATGTATTCCTTCACCTTACCTGCACCGAGCTGAGCGCCTGCAAGGAGTGAAGCCTTGGAAACCGTACCGCCACAAGGAAGGGATTGACCGACGGAATTCAACGCGCTGCCAAGGTATTTTTCGTTGAGCGTGTTGACTTCAGTGTAGATCGCCTCCTGCGCGGGTTTGTTGTTCAGGAAATCACTGTTACTGCTGATGCCGAATTTGCTTTGCGCCTTGGCCGACCACGTGATGCGATTGTCGTAGGCGTTGCCATCCTCCACTGCGTACCCAAGATCGAGCAGCTTCCTCTCACCGATCTGATACTTACCGAGAAAACCTTGCGAGTTTTTCGCAAGATACCCCCCGGAGCCGCCGGATTCGATCTTCGCGATGGCCTCTCTCGCCGACTGATTGCCGCACTGCGCGTTTTCGGGTTCGGTCACCGTTTCGGCGAACGACGACGTATCGGAGATGGAGGTCCCGATCACGATTGCGGATATCAATAGGGCAATGGAGGTGAAGCGCATGAATCCCTCTACGGTTGTTTTCGCAGTCCGGTAAAAAACACGCCGTCGCCGTCCGAGATGAAGCGACCGGAGGGGGATGCGGCGTGGAAGTCCATATTGCTGATCATGTCGAGATCGGCGATTTTCTTGGCTCCATTGAAGATTCGAATTGGACACGTCGTCATGCCGCAAACGCTCTCAGCGCCGAGCATCGTTACCGTAAGAACATCCTCGTCCCGCTTGAACTCACCCACGTAAACGTAAGGGCTCGCCTGACCTTCGTAGGATTTTCTGGCCTGCTCGAGATGGTCGGACCAATAGAGCTCTGCAACCTTGCTTTCGAGGGGGTATTGCGTGTAGTCGATCTTCACGTCATCCGCAGCGATGCCGGGAGCAAAGAGAGAGACGGCCGATACCAGCATGGTGGCGGCGACGAGGCGTTTCTTGAGTTCGGAATATTTCATGACGGCCTCTAAATGGATACTCAAGTGACTGCTCCCCACTCTAAAGGACGAGGTCTCCTGCCTCAACAGCTGCGGCCAATCTCTCGAGAAAGACTGCTGCCTCACAGGCCTGAGACGGACAG
>NZ_SMMF01000600.1:0-2375 GCF_009711355.1 Roseibium sp. RKSG952
TTCCGGCCGTAAGAATGTTGCGAGCGGCATTGGATAGTGTTCGCCAGCTTGTTGTATGCGATGGGGGTGACTAATATCTAAGGCCTCAAAACCATTTTTTTAGGTAGGTCCGATGGCAATCCGACGAATTCCAATTATCGCTAAGGCCGAGCGGATCACCTACTTTGCGCGTCAAAATCTCTTGGAACATGGTTGGCGTGATGCCTTGCGAATTATCCAACAGATAGTCCCCGAGCTCAGCATCGATCAAGCCGCGCAAATCTTCAAAGGGGAAAAGCGCTTCATCGATGATGAACGCAACCGCGGCGACATCCTGTTCGTCGATGATCCGGATTCGAAAGAATGGAAATCCGAACTCAATGAAAAATATGGTGGGATTTGCAAGATCGGCTGTGGCTACTACCAGCCTTATGCAGTGGTCGACTCTTTCGGCCCAAATGACATCGATGAAATCGATCACGATGTCGACCTAAACCGCCTTGAAACCAATGATTTTGTCTCAACAAGAATGCTTATGGCCTTCGATCAGCATCGTGACAGCATAAATTTCCCTGCCGACAGAGGTGATTTCGAAAAGCGAGCGATGCACTACGCCTGGGACCCGGGCAACGACAAGGCGATCATGTGCAGAGTATCCTTCAGTGAAGGCGTTTTCAGCTTTCCCGTTCTTTTTGAAGAAGTTGAAGATCTGCCTTTTTGGATACCGGAACTCACCCCGCAAGAGGCGGTCAGTCTTTTGGAAGGCGATTTGGGACATTTAGGTTTCCAACATGAATACGGAAGTCCAGACTTGGCGAACGAGAGAAGCGTTTCGCGGATGACCTGTCAGGCGAAACTCAATTTCGCAGATCAGTCTTTCCGTCTTTACAATAACAATATTCCAAAAGAGAAACTCGATGACTTTCTGGTGTCCCAGAAGTTATCTACTCCAGAGCACTTCGAACAGCGCCGACGCGAAATCCTGAAACAGAACGACGATTTAGGCTATGGGTATCGATCTGTTGATTTCGGTGGGAAACTCGGAGTTCGAAACATCCCGAACGGTCCGCTTGTCAAATGGGCTCTCAACCGCGGATTCGCAATGAAGGACCAGGGACCCGAATGGAAACCGGTCAGCATGTCTGGATTGAAGATGGCTGGCGATGATCCGGTCCATTCAGACTGGATCACGGCCATTGGGCTGGAGAACGAGAATTTCTACGAAGAACCCTTGAAGTCTCTGCAAGACGATCTGTTTATGCAGATTCAACACGAGGAGCTAGGCTTCACCGCTCACGTTCTCGTTGCGGGGAAAACATCGGCCGTAGGGATAGTGAAATACTGCAACAAAGACACCGAGGTCGATGGTCAAACCATTGCGATCATTCCGAACGCCGGAATTCGATATGACAGAATCGCGAGAGAGGCGGCTGGTGTTATAGTTCTGGAAGGCGGAGCGATGTCACATCTAGCCGTCAACGGACTCGAGATGGGGCAAGTTATACTTCGGGATCCGGATGCCAAGAAAAAATATGAGGAGGGTTCATTTCTTCGGGTCGACATCGAGAACGGACGCGTCCTCAAGCTCGCCGACCTTCATCTCGAAGAGAACGATACGCCTTCCGGTCCAAAGATGTGAATCAGCCTTGATCCTCACGAGCGTGAGGATCAAGGCTGGGGCTTTCAAAAATCGTGAAATCTGACCTAGCGTAAGGATTCTCCTTCGCTACAAATTTCAGGACGCCCTTCCCGACGCCTATTTACCGCGTCAGCCGGCTGCACGATACTCACCCTATGACGATCACGAAGGACATCGCCGGGCGTATTAAAAAACGTATTCAGGCTCAAGGAAAGCCCAGAGCCGAATTCCTGTTTTCGAAAGCCCAGAACGGAGACGCCCTCTTTGTTATCGATGTTCTCCATGATCAGAACGCCGAACTTGATGTTGTTCGTGTCGGCGTGAACAGGATCGAGCTGATCTCCGCCGGAAGACTGATCGCCAGCTATTCCCATGATCTCGGCCCTGGACTTCCGCTCGACTGCGACACGGCCGAACACGTGAACGTCTTGGAAATGATCGCGGATACGCCGCACAAGGCACACACTGTTTCTGCCGAACGCGTCTGAGAACATCAGTTAGCCAATAACAAGCATGGCTGTTGTTTTTTTCGACCCACCTCTCAAGAATGGGTGTCAGCAAGGAGACAAACATGACCGCGACTGAAAGCGAATGGTTTCTGAAGGAAGACGATTGTGATGCTGCCATCCGACCTGATGGGATGCTAGATGGCGCAACCTTAGCGAAGCATCTTCAAGCTGAGGGGCTTCTGGAGGAATTCGGTGACTATAAGGTTGTTCAAACAACCAATATTGATCCAGAAGCGCGGCAAACCCCT
>NZ_SMMF01000474.1:0-1222 GCF_009711355.1 Roseibium sp. RKSG952
GAACTCAAGAAGCAGGCTCGCGTCTCGATTCATTGATTATCTGGTCCTGATGCTACGGCTATGCGTCAAAGTTCTGCGCAACTGGTGCTTTCACAAAGCCTCAATCTATACCAAAGCCACACGGCCGAGGCTCACGGTGAATACAGCTGAGAGGCGCTCCAGTGCAACGCAAGGTCTGGGTCGACATAAGAGCTTGATTTCCTTGGGTTAAACACTCGCGATGTGGCGCGCAACATCCTGGAAATCAATTCCTTACGCAAGAATAGCAAGGACGTTTCCAAAGGCACATTTTGCTTTTATGGCCATCCCGCAGAAACGGCGCTTGTGTCTGTACAGCCCGTATCGCGCTGCACTTCGAACTTGAATTCATCGCTGAACCCACCGGCTTCGGATACCTCAGGAAGCGAGCGTGGGACGCACCCGGTCCTGCATCAGACTGGGAACGCGGATCACTATACGGTTTCGAAAAGACATGACGCTTGAAAGGCGTCCGGCCCGGCCTCTCTTCACCTTGTACAACCACAATTCCCGGACGCACGGAACCCGAAGAAAGAGCTGATAGGTAGAAATTACGAATTGCACCCTACACCGGAAAACCCAACTCTCAGTAAGATCCTGTCTCAAACCCTAGAGAAACCGCGATGTACTTCCAAAACGAAATAGCGCCACTGGTAAAGAAACTGACTGCCAAGGAGCAACCTGTCTTCGTCTGCAGACGCGAAGAGGACCCGGCTGAGAAGCGGTCCGCCCTGATCCGCGAGATCGGTTATGACCGGGTGCATATTACCTTTCCCGAAACCAAAGGGCCGACGGAAATTGGCATCCGGCTGGTGCGCGATCTGTGCGGAACGCTAACCCTTGGCGACACTACCGAAGATGACCCTGAAAACCTGCTGCTTGTGGGGGACATCAATCTGGACGGTTCGGACATACGTGTATCTGCGACAATCTCCTTAAAAGATTTCACAGGGACGGCTAACGTGGTTCTCCGCGAAAAAGACGAGGTTTCCTAGGGCCTGTGGGCATTCAACGTGCATAGATTAGATGTAGAAATTTCGATTTGATCTGACGATTACCGCCTTTGAGGCTGGGTTTGTCAGATCAAGTTTGGTCTATTTTCTTATTGAGCCAATTCTGAGTACCTCGATTTACCGATCTCAGGTCTGATCTTTCTGTACTATTACGCCTCGGTTCCAACGGTTGGGGATTTGCGGGATCTTGT
>NZ_SMMF01000609.1:0-2451 GCF_009711355.1 Roseibium sp. RKSG952
AAGGTTCGAGATGGAAAATACGGCCACCATTGCGTATTCCGGAAAAACTGGACAGGAGTTCCGCTAATTACCGGACACTTTGTTCCATCCAGATTTGCGATTATCTGTTGAGTTTCAGTTTCGTGGCTTTCAAGTTGTGTGAATGGTGACGGCGGTTTTTGTTTCGCATGCTGCCTCCTTCCAGTGTGAAGCGATGGGTGTTGTGAATGATCCGGTCGAGCATGGCGTCGGCAACCGTAGGATCGCCGATGATGTCACGCCGTTTGACAACCGGAACCCGAGCGAAAAGAATCAGCCGAAAACGTCGATGCTCGCCCGTAAGCCACCCATCTCGAAACCGGCCGGTCGGCGTTCAAGTCCGATCTTTCGCTCGACTACCATATCCAGGAAGATATCCTCGAAACGGGAGGGGGAAACCATTCGTCCCTCACGATCTAGAGACCGCTTCACGAAGACGAGTTCCTTTCTCGGGCGCGTTACCGCGACGTACAGAACCCTGCGCTCCTCTTCCTCTCCATCGATGTCCCGAGTGAACAGCGAAGGTATGTGACCATCGATGAAAGAGGGGATGAAAACGACATCCCACTCCAAACCCTTGGCTGAATGTACCGTCGAGATCGTGACCGGACGTTCGCTGTCATCCATGGGGCTGCCCTCAGATTTCTTGTCGACGGAGTAATCCAGCGTCACCTGAGAGAGAAACTCGGCGAGATCGACATGTTTGTCAGCAAGGTCCACGACGGCCTTAAGGTCGCTCTGACGCGTTTTCCAGTCCTCCTTGTAGACCAGCTCGAAAATCGGCTTCATGCGCTCCACGGCCATCGATAGCGCCTCCACGGGTGGAATATTCAGCGCCATGGCATCCCGGGCCGCCACCAGATCCCCGATGTCCTCGGATTTGCCTGCGGATGCGATCACGACCTTAGAAAGATCGTTGCCGGATTGATATGCGTCCCGAACGGCGTTGAAGATCTTCAGCGCCTTCTTGTCGCCGATCCGGCGAGCCTTCGTCAACACTCTGATCCAAGCCGGCTCATCCATCGGATTGGTCACGGTGCGAGCGAGGGAGAGCAAGTCCTTGATGTGAGCCGCCTCGACGATCTTCATGCCCCCTACCACCCGATAGGGGATCTTGCGGCTCATGAACTCGGCTTCGACGTGCCTAGCCTGCGTCATCGAACGCACCAGAACCGCCTGCTCATGAAGCTCAACACCGTTAAGCTTCTTCTCTAGGATCTCATCAGCGATAAAAGATGCCTCATCGTCGATGCCCGGAACCTTCACTAGAAGAGGATCGGTGCCGAAGTTGTTCGGAACGGGCTTCAGTTGACGCTCAAACCGCTCCCGCATGGAACGATCGACCGCATTTGCCACGCCGAGAATGGAGGCGGTGGAACGATAGTTGACCTCGAGATTAATCATCTTGATGCCGGGCCACGCTTCCATGAAGGCGAACATCGTGCGAGGTGCCGACCCACGGAAGCCGTAAATAGACTGAGCGGGGTCGCCCACCACCATCACGTTCGGAGTGGGGCCGCCGAGTTTCTCGATGATCGAGCACTGAAGGAAGTTCGAGTCCTGATGCTCGTCGACGAGCACGTAACGAAACATCTTGCGGATCTTTTTCGCGACTTCCGGGTGATCAAGCATCTTGTCCCAAGCCACCAGAAGATCGTCGTAATCGAGCAGACCGCGCTCACGCTTGAATTTTTTGTAGGCCTCACGGCACTCAGTCACGAAGTTAGTCGCGTAGATGAAATCCTCATGCCGATCAGCAATGATGTCCTCAATGTCCCGGCCGGTATTGAGCGCGAAGGAGTGCATCTTGGCGAGAGCCGCCGCCTTCGGAAAATTTTCATCTTTGTCGCCGATCTCCGCCGCGATCTTTCGGAACGACGCCTTAACATCCTCGGGGTCGAGAATAGTGAGCTTCTCTGGGAAGCCCAGCATGGTGCGGTTCTCGGTCACCAAACGATGAGCTATCGAGTGAAAGGTACCGCCCGTCACGTCGATGGCCCGCTCGTGCAGCCTCCTTGCGCGCTCGATCATTTCCTTCGCGGACGCACGCGTAAAGGTCAGCAGCAATATCTGATTTGGCTCGACGCCGTCGTAGATCAGGTTCGCGACGCGGCGAGACAGGACCGTCGTTTTTCCGGACCCAGCTCCGGCGACAACGACGAAAGCCCCGTCCTTCGCCAGAACCGCTTCGCGCTGGGCGCTGTTCAAGCCCTTAAGAATGTTTTCGTTTTCCATAGCTCGATACCTCGGTTTCAACCCGCGCCCACGAAGAGACGGCAGACAGCCGCGAAAATGCGAAAAAATCAGTTCAATCCAAATGGATAGTTAGCCACAACAAGCCCTACTCTTCGGAACACAACATGAACAATATTGCTTATTTGCGGCAAGGGCGGAAGACTAAACATTTTGATCCAGAAGCGCGGCAAACCCCTT
>NZ_SMMF01000213.1:0-377 GCF_009711355.1 Roseibium sp. RKSG952
TTGCAGTGAAAAAGCGCTTGGCTTTCGCGGTTCTGTTTGTCGATTGCACCACATTCAGCGCAGGCCTGTCAGGTAATACAGTGAAGAACAGCGGAGTGGATCTTGACGCCTCGCTGAAGGAGAGGTTTCCCGCGCTTCTGGATCATGCCGCGCTGCAAGGCCCGGTCTTTCAGGACGGGGAGCAGTCACAGGCGTGACCAGACTGCGATAACCCCGCTCCCGCCGAGAACCGTTTTCTGGCCGACTTCGGCCCCGAACCCTCCATTTCCGACACAGCGTGACCAGACTGCGATAACCCCACTCCCCTGTGAGTGTCGCTTTCTGGTCGGCTTCGACCCTGCCCCCCACTTCCGGCACAGCGTGACCAAACTGCGATA
>NZ_SMMF01000806.1:0-10995 GCF_009711355.1 Roseibium sp. RKSG952
TCTCCCAATAGAAGATACTTGAATCCTTATAGCCCTCCGCAAACATCAGTCTTGCCGGATGCTTCGGCTTTGAAGTCAAAACCATGAGGCAATCTAGCGGCGCTTTCTTCGGTGACTTCCTTGATTTCAATCGGTTGGCTAGCATTCGCATTTATGTGTGTTTGCGGAGGGCGGAAGTCGCCTGAGCGAGCACCGACCGTGATCTTGTGACTTGTGCTTAGGCCCGTTCTTGATCTCGAAGCGTCATCCACCACAAGTGCATGGACTTGGAAGCTGGAACTGGCTTTTTCTTTTAGGCTGTATCCGCTGCGATAGAGTCCGAGCGGATTCACAAACACTCGATATCGGCCCGGGCAGGGCTGAATAAAGCGAACTAATGTTGTTGTTTTTATTGTACTGACGCCACTTGCTCCTGTGTTCTGCATGCGATCTGCCCCACGACCTGCGTGACCAAATACAATCAGATCTCGCCAGAACCGTTGTTCGTTATAGGTAACTGTTCCGCTTGCGGGCGAGATTTGTGCTGCGTTTGAGGAAAGGCGCAGATATCTCTCAATTGGGCTATCGGGACGTGTGTAGCCAATTATTGGCTCGAGTCGAACGTCTCCTTCCCACTCTAATCGGATGTCGATATATTGCTCACCGCCTCCCCCTGCGTCGATCACGGTTATTGGCAAAGTGACAAACATCAAAAACATGAAAAAAGCTGCACCAAAGCCCCCTGAAACGAGATCGATAAAGCTTAGTCCGAATACCGACACTTGATCGCTGTCGTCTTCACCAATCATCTGCCACACCCGTTTAACCTCAATGGCTCTTCATTGTCGGCCTGAATAGAGCCAATTATTCCCGTGACCACGCAATTTAAAGGATCAGGGAAGTGCAAGACAGAGGAGGCGGGCCATATAGTAGCCCCAGCGATGACGCGGATTTTTAGTGGAGTCTTGATAATTCTTGTTGTTGAGATTTCGGTGCCAGAATTTATGTTGCCGCGCGGAACCTCAAATATCCGAGCACACTCTGCGGTCCCTTGCCTTGTTGGGTTTGAAACAAGCCATGCATTGCGAGCGGCATTCATAAAGATGTGCTGAATGTCTTTGCAGGAGCTGGCTTGAATATGGACTATGACATCTCCAGACCCTTGCGACAGAAAGTCGTCGAAATCCGTAGAGTTTGCGGGTAGCTCCTCAATAACATCGGCTTTTCCTGGTTCAACCGGATCCAGCTTGACAAGAACAACAAATATGAGAAACAGGGCGATCGCTGCGCCAAAAACACAGGTTAGCGCATCCGCAAAGCTCAACAGGAAGATGTCATCGCCGTCCATCATACAGCACCCTTTGGCTCTTCTGTCGGTTTTCCCGTTTTGTTATCTTCTTGATTTAACGGTCGTGTAGGGTCGAGCTTTGCTCGGTCGAAGTATCGAATAATCACGAGATCGCACAGGCGTCCATCAACCGCGATGACAATCGTTAGAACAAAACCGCCCAACAGAGCAATGAATGTGGTTGCGAAAGCAAGGCCGAGATCGCCTGACAGCGCACTGATTGCCGATAGTCGTTCATTGACTGTGGTTGCTTGAATGATCTGATCTGCTCCGGAAAGGCTTTTCATGATGCCCCGGACAGTTCCGATAAAACCCACAGCCGGCAAAAGAATAGCAGCGATTTTCAGGGTCCAACGCGCTGAATTCAATTTTTTGATGACTTGGGATTTCTGATGCTCCCATGTCTCAGTCGATTTGGGACTAAAGTTCGGTGGATCGTCTTTCGATTTATCACCCGGGATATCTTGACCATTGTTCAGGGCGTGCCAAAGAAAGAAAATTCGAAGCAAACCTACAAAAAGGCCGTATGCAAAAAGTGTCAGCAGGACAAGTTGCTCCGGACCTGTCCACAGTGTCATTGATGAACGCGCGTTCTTCACTGCTTCGGCCGTCCGTATACGACCTGCGACGAACATCCCGAAATTTGTGCGAGCATCCATATATTTATAGCGCTCATCGTTTTCAGTTAATTGGCCGGCGTGTTGATCGTCGCAGCTGGTGTCAAATCGGTAACTTGGCACTAGCTTTCCGTTTGGCCTAGAGGGGTCGAAATCATTTGGAGAAAGGCTGTCGCTGAGCTGAAGAAGTGCTGAGACTATCTCTGCATCAGAAATGCCTCGTGCGATCGCGATCCGCCATGTGGTGGCTGGGGCGTTGATAAAAGTCTTCTTTTCGTTTTCAGTGCCCTTTGAAAGAAGGTTTGCGTCTGAAAAAGTAAAGACCCGAGATCCTATTTTTTTTGTCTCGGGGTAGACATTGCCAAGCATATAGGCAGCAACGTCGGCATTGTGTTTATTGGGCCCGTCGGATGAGCAGATCTGCGTTGCGTCGACAAGAAGGTCTATCCCAGTTTTCTGCTCCTGAAGAGCGGTGGCGAGATATGCTTTTATTGCCGCAATTTCGGGCGGAAGCTCATTGGGATTTGAAAATTCAACAGGAGTAGGAATGTCTCTAGGGTTGATAAGGCCTGCTGCATTCAAAATGGACCATAAGAGTTGATCGCTTGGAGTGCCTCGTTGTCCTCTCCGGCAAGCGTCATTTTGAAGGCCTGGCTGACTGGCGCAGAACTCCGCAACGACATCTGCCGACCGAATTGCTTCAACCATATGCGCTTGGCTGTATGCCTGGATGTTCCAGTAAATAATCGGCCCGGCAAAAGCAGCCAGAACAACGGTTGAAAGGACTGTTAAAGCATTAAATGCAAGATATGCCTTAAACATGGGCGATTTTTCTTTAGGGGGAGCAATGTCCGCCATTGATCAAATTCTCCGGTTGTTCGCCTAGCACCCGGAAAGTGCTTCGAAGCCGAAAATTGGGCTTTGCGTAAGGTTCTCATCGAATTGAAAATTTTCAGGATCAAAGATTGCGAACTTCCATTTGTCGTTCGTTCTTAGTGCGTTTGGATTGCGAAGGTTCGGTTCATAATCTACTGCCAGCACCCTTATCCATTCCTCGATTGTGGCGCAGACGTTTTTAGCGTCGCTCGACTGGGTGCCGGTAAAGGTTTCTGATTTGGGATAGCCCCCTTCGGGAGCTGTTGTATTGTCGTATTGATCTATCCGCACGACAATGTTGTCGCTGTTTTCGCTCTCAAACAATATAAGGTGTCGATCATGCGCCTTGTCGTCGCCTAGACTCATAATCCATTTGCCGCCTTCGAGCTGTGGCATCAGTGCTTTTATAAGTTCTAACAATTTGATGTAATGTATTTTATCAAACTCCACAGGGCCACCAGCAGTTGGCGCTGTATCGGGAAAGGTTATAAGAGTTTTCTTCATATCCTTGTTTGAATAAGGGGGACCAAGGACGCTTGGGGCCTTAAAAAATCTGTATGATTTGGTCTGCTCAGCTGGAGGTAATATGAGCATGTCTTTTTCGATTGCTGAGTCGCCGAAAGCATGTGTTGGGCGCCTACCTGTTTTAAGCCATTCGGCGAGCAAAATTTGGTCATAGCCATACTCTACCCAATGACTCCAGAGAGACCATTCTGCATCGATCTGAGGCATTTTCGTAATTTCGGTTTGTTTATCCTGCGTCGTGAGAGTCAAAGTATGACTGCGTCGAGGTTTGTTGTTAGCGACAAACTGTGAATACTCTCCCGTGACTTGGGTTTGATCGTAACTGATGGAGAATTTTTTTCCACGTTGTGTCGCCTTTGGAGTGCTGGACAGGATTTTCGGCCGAACAATGTTATAGACGATGTCGAGCTCTTGTTGGGCCGTCAGAACCAAGCGGTCAAAGTCTCCGACCATCTGAAATTCTACTACACCACCCGAAACACAGGCAGATTGATAAGCTGTACTGTTGCGATCCTGCTCGCTGATTTGGTCTGCTCGCGGACATAAGACAGGTGCAACGTATTGGCGTTTTGGAATATCATAATAGAGTTTCACCCAAAGACTCCGTCCACTTGGAAGGCAGGCAATGGGAAGTCCGGACGGTGGGTAGTTTAGCTTGTCCAGCTCTTTGATTTCGCGGGGTCGCACACCGAATTTGGCGATTTTTCCGTTTTCACAGATGTTGCCAGAGTAGTTAAGCCTGCTGTATCTTTTTACGTCTACAGGGAAAATGTTGTCCTTCACACGCGGACCGTCGTCCAACTGGCAGAGGCGATGAGCTGCCTTTTCGGTATAAACGTTATAATCAACCAAAGATCGATATTTTAGGTTATCTCCGTTGAGGGGGAGGTTGACTACATTCCAGTCGGTGTCCGAGCTCACATACCAGCGGATTGAAGTAAAGTTGTTCGGCCAGCTTTCCTTCGTTGAGTAATTCGGGATTATCGCAAATCGAGAATCTGCATCGCCACTTTGGAAAGTGTAATCGGCTGCACCTATGATTTTATGGCAGAAGTAGCCCTTAATTGGTTGGCCGTGTCGTATGGCGACGACTGTTTCGGTTGTGCCTTTAGGTAACACAACGCCTTTTGGCTGAACAGATGGCGGCGGGATGCCGGTTCTTTCCTCTTCCGGGGAATCGTCCCTGGCCAAGGCTGTTTTCTGTCCTTCTTCTTCGTTTTTCACTTGCCCTGGAAGGCTGCCGCTGCTGCTGTCGCTTTCACTGTTGCCATCGCTAAAGCTGTCGCTGGACCCGTCACCATTGATGACAGTGATTTTAATGTCGTCCAGCTTCAACTTTAGAAGATCTTCAAGAGATATGTCGAAAAGGCTGGTTAGAATTCGGAGGAGAAGCTCGGGTGTCATCGTGCGGATGGAGGGCGTGGTGACTGTGATCTTTATACCGAGCAAGGAGAGGCGCGATTGTGCCTTATCGAGGTCCGCATAAACCCCAGCGTGGCCGGGGCTCCAGCCGAAAAGGTCAAGTTTAACTCCACCGTCAGCCTTGGGATTTCGAAGAGCGAGATCCGTTTCAGCGGCTAGTGTAAAATTTCCGATGAGTAGGGGCGAGGTCGACCGTATGGACGCATATCCTTCTTCTCGTGCGGATTGACCGCATTTTTTTGCGCAGAAGCGAAGCTTGTTCTTGGAAAGCTGTATGCCCAGTATAGCAAGCCTTGAATCAGCACTGATACGCGTTGCGGGTAAGTCGAGACTAGCCGTCCCGTTGACGTCTAAGACGGGTTCGATTGGTTTTGTGCTCTTCACGGACAGGGACATGCGCGCCTTTCCGAGCTCGATATCCCCGTTTGACACCAGGAGTGCGAGGTTATCGAAAGCTATCAAGCGTCCGGAGAGCAGGAAGCGGAGATCAGCAATCTCTCTCAAATCCAGAAGGGCTTCGATTTTTAAGATACGGGCTAGATTAGGCTCAAGGAAGGTAAGGTCCGCGCCGAGCGTGAGGCCTTCTCTGGAATTGTCGCTGTTGCCCGTATGATAGATGACAATAATACTGTCGAGGGCGACCGGCCCAAAAGACATCGGGGCTGAAAGCTTCGCCCGAATTTCATCGTCGAGTTCAAGGCCGCTTTGTGATAGCTCTACACGCTTTATGTTTATTTTGACGTTATTCGGCAGAAGAGGAATTGAGATGTTTGCCTCAAAGACAATTCCCCAACGCTTTCTGTGGGCATCAAGCGGGCCGACATTGAAATTTTTTATGTTAATCCCGTTATCACCCAACATCGGAAGGGAGCTGCCGACAAGTTTTGAGAGGCTGTCTGAGATGTCTGGTTTCAAACGAATATCAATGTCAGGCCCGCTATTTCTGAGTAGCAATATTACTGTCGCGTCAGCAGATATACTTGATGCAATGTTGAGCGTGCCATTCAACTCAACGCGTGGTGTTTGTTCAAAAAGAATAACTTTGATTGGGTTTGTAGCATCAAAGTTTAGTTCCCCGATCCCAGCAAGATCAAACTCGCCAGATGTTAGATTCTCCGGAAGATTTTCTAGAAGCTTACTTGAAACATAATCGTTTATGTTCTTTTCAAGAGCCTGCTTTAAGCCTGCCTCGAAGTTCGGGTCCGCGAAGTTTTGTCGGCCGAGACTGATACTGCCGATGAAGGGTAGATCTTGAAGCTGGAGGTCTGCGGCGATCACACCCGGCCCAACAGCCAGCTCTGATATGATGAGATACTGCTTTAGGTTGGGAAATGTCGAATAAAGTTTGCAGCGCAGAATAGCCCCCGCAGAGCGGCGTGCCTCGGGGGTTAAAGATGAAAGATTAATCCCCCAGAACGCGTTGTTTTTGCGTTCCAGTTCAACGCTTGAAATTTTCAGATCCTGTCCGCATTTTCCAAGGCTGGCCCCTCTTGCGATTAGGTCGTAGCGAAGAGGGCTAGAGTCTTCTGCTTCTCTGATTTCTAGTGTTACACCAAAAAGAGCGACTTCCTGACCGTCGAAAGGCAGCTCTGACAGAATGCCTGCTGTCTGGCAGGAGGCAAAATCCTTAGCCGCACCTATAAGCGCTTCCTCTATGAGGCCCTGCATGTCGTCCCCAAGGCCGATTGTCATGTCAATTACGGTTGGGCAGTTTTCGATACGAAATCCCGCCTTTAATCGAAGGCTTACGTTCTTCCCGTCAAACTGCGGAAGGACAGTGATGGTTTCTTTGAACCCATCAAGGCCAAAATCGAACCCACTCAGGAGTTTTTCCGTAATCTTGCTTAGCTGCTTTTCGAGGTCAGCTTCGTCGAATTTAATGCTGCGAACGCTGATGCCAGTCTCATCAAACAAGACTTCTGCGCTCGCCTTGACCTTGATGGGTTCTGAGCTTTGCGTAAAGGCCTCAAGGACAAGCCCAGCCTCAACTGTGAGCGCTTTCCCAGCTACGTCGAAGGTGTAGGGAGGGTTTTTGGGTGGTACTGGGAAATCAACGCCCAAACGAAATGTAGCAGTCTCGAAGCTGTCGCCAGGCGGGAACTGAATAGCATCTGTAAAGATGTCACTGTCACGCAGAGCGGCCCCGAGATTGGCATCGATTGTTGTTTGGAGAGCATTGTGAAGCGTGGTTTCAATGTCGACCGGTCGATAATTCTCGATGATCGGAAGTGTCATTTTACCCAGACCGATCTGGGAGATATTAATGTTGGTTTCGACAGAAAGGGCTTTAACGCGAATATTGTTTATGTCTGCATCGTCCACATCGACATCAACTTTAAAATTCCGGGAAGAGATGAATTTCGGCAGGCCGAGCTCCATGAGTCCTGCTCGTAATCTTTGTACATTTATCCGGGAGCGGGCTTGCCCTTCCACAAGAATGGGTTGTTTGATGCGTCCATCGTCAGTCAGATCTATCCGAAGAAGGTAGATCCCAAAGGGGATGCGTTTCTTTTGCTGTTCGCCAGTGGATGTGTCGCAGTCCTGCTCCCTGCCTTTCCAGGAGCACGCTCCTTCGGACAGAGTTTCAGGCTCCTTCATGAGGGACAATTCTGCTTCATAGATTGGACGACCAGCAGATGGTGTGCCGCTTTCGAAAATTGAGCCGGTTGCTGTCAGATGAAAATCAAGGGCCGTTCCGAGCATACCGGCTGGGCCATCGGCTTTGACCGTTTGACCGTATTCAGTTCCGGCGATGTTTCTAGGGCCTTCTGAAAAATTGTTGCATTCCGCGTCCTTTTCTCCATCAGGATTGGTACAAGACCTCAGGCTATCTGGCGGAGAAAGAGCAGCGAGCTTCGCGTTGTCGTGCTTGAAAGCCGTCAAGACTGGATCAATAAACGCATCGATATCTCCCTCTATCTTCGAAATGCGTTTCTTGGTGCTCTCGAGCTCGTATTTTGCAATCAAAGCGGGCTCGTTTCCCATTATCTTGTCGGCATCTGCGTCTGCGGGGAATGCAGTTTCATGGAAAGTCTTGAGTTCAGATTTCTTATCGGCCAGTTCTGGATCGATTGCTTCTAGATCTTGCTCCGAGAGAGAGGCTAGGTCATCGAGAAGCGCCAGTTTTGCTTGGTGAAGATTGTAAGAAAGAAGCGCGTAATTGACGGCAGATTGAAGTCCTGTCGATGTTGGAGGTGTAGGACGTGGAATTCTAGTTTCGGCGTTGTAGATAAAGAATGGTGTTATTTTCCCAAGTTCTTGCCGCAAATCTTTGGAGCGCTTCATGACAGTCATAGTGTTGCTGTTGGGGTTCTCGTTGAAAAGATCCCAAAGATTAAGAAGGCTGCTGGATCCATTTAAAACATCTTCAACGGAGTTTCTCCGGTCTTCAATGCCGGCGCAAATGTCTTGGCGGTGCGGCCCTTGGATATTGGCGTTAAAGTCAAGGGCTCCTCCCGGAGTAATCTCATATGTTCGAGCAAGCACCGACAGGCCGTTTTTTTCAAGGAAGGCCAGGCGTTGAGCCGGGGTAATTATGCTCCCAGAGAGACTGGAGCGCTCAAGTTGCTGTACCCCGGTGAGATTGCAATCAAAGAGCAGGATCTCTTCAATTTTAGGGTTCATGAAGACCTCGATCGCCATATTGCGATGGGCAACGGCACCAATTGACCTGGAAGCCTTTAAGGCTGCCTTTGTTGCGGTCACGGCATCCACGCGGCGCTGGATGCGATCCTTTAGGCGCGGCGTCAATTCGTTGATACTGGACGTTCGCGCTGCATCTTTTGCGATAGCCTTTTTCAGGATTTCTCCAAAGAGCTTTTGCTGATCCTCAGTCGCGTTGTGAAGAACAAACACGTATGCCATTCCGGTCGCCACGCGCCACCAGTAATTGCTGAACTTCTGCTCGCTTGATGAAATAACGCCTTTGTCAGCAATATCAGTTAAAAGGGCGTCGACGTTCTCGATAATTTTGAAGTGGTCTTCAGGATTTTCGGGCCGAACGTAATTAATGAGGCTCGTAAGCCAAATGCATCGGATCGCCTTCTGAGCCCGCGTGAATTCGTTATCCAGCTTGACTGCATTTGCGCGATCAGCTTCGAACGCATCATTCAGCATAGTCTCGACAGCGGACTGCTCATTAAGCACCATCTGGAGGTCGAAAACGAACCCCGGCGAAAATTGTTGTTTCAGACCGTCAAGGTCGGGAAGTTCTTGATAATCCGGTGTTCTCGGATCGAAGAGCGGGGTCCCTGTATTGTGATCAATTTCGCCCGCTAGCCTTCTGATGACTGGAAGATTGACTTCATTAAAAAGACGCCTGTTGATCGTACGAAAGAGTTTAGCGCCTTTGCTGGAAGGAAGGACATTCTGAATATCCTCACTAGAGCTGATGCAAGAATCAGTTGTTGCATAGTCAGAAACCACCTTCAGCAATCCCGAGGTGAAGTCAGAATTTGAGTAATATTCAGTCAGGTCCGCACTCCCGGCCCCGACAAGCCGTGTTACGGACTGTGCAGCCTTGAAGAAGCGAATATCCGTTTTTTGAGGGATAATTTCGTCCATTGTGCCGTAGATCACGCTCCTTTCTCGAATAGAGGTTGTTTCGAAGTCGTGCCCTTTTATCATTAGCTTGGCCTTGCACCGTGCAACCTCGACTGCGATCGGATCCAGATCCCCCATGACGGCAAATTCCGCATAGATGGGAGCATCACCAGCCACACGCATCGTCCAATTCCAGCTATCCAAGAGGTTCTCAATCAATAGAGGATCGAAAAGAATTGAGGCGATCACGGAATTAAAGAACGCACCTCCTCCTTGCCAGAAAGGTTTGTTTGTATTCCGTTTAAACTGGGCCCGCCCTTTGTTAAGAGTCCCCATGACTTTCGTGTATAATCCAACAGGTGAATCTGAAGTCGCGTCCGGCGATCCGACAAGGTAATTCGGGTTAATGCTTTGACAGGTGTTTTTCGTGGGCTTGTGAGTGTTTAAGGCAAATTGATAAAGCCATGAAGCTGCGGTCTTATATGTGTCGCGGGTTGGCAACTTTGTTCGATCAAGGTTATCGGATGTCATCGCAAAATTGCGAATGATCGCTGCTAGTTCATCGTATTTTGGGCTGGTATTTCCCTCGGTTTGCGAGGTAAGTAACAGTTCTTGATCGTTCGCTGGGGAACGCAAAAACAAGACTTCAGAGATCGCTGCGCCCAGTTCGAATAGCTGCATTCCTTCAGAGTGCATTTCGTCAAAAGCCGTCCCCAGCTGTCCGGGAATTTTTTTGTCTGCGTGTCGACGTTCCAGGACAGTTTTGAATGCATATGCGGCTTGCGGGTCTGTTTCGATAACCACCCGAACTGTTGGTGTTGGCAATTGGAATGCGTCTGTGAATTTTTCCTGAAAGCCTTGAGTAATAATGCGGTGACCAATTTTTCCAGCACCGCCAAGCAAATTGAGTAGTTTTGAAGTTCCGGTCTCAGCAATCGGGTATTCGTGGACTTTACCATCCTCTGTTATGGGCAGGATCTTGGTTCCGTAGATTTCGGTGCGCAAGGCGCCATTGCCGGGACGGTTTGGATAGGCAGCGTAGGCCGCAATATGTGTGGACGACGCTTCAAGAACGATCGCCGCATGCTGACGGTTGGTTATATGCGAGGGACTGAGAAGAATTGAGAAGTCAGCCAGCGCTGAGACTGTTGTCAAAACAAGAATTGCAGACGACAATAAAAAGCGAAAAATAAAACACCGCATTGCCAGGCCAACCCCGCTTGACTAACTAGTGGTGGATAAAATTAGTAATTTAAACCTCTACTAGCGTCAATGCCAAATTGGCCGCTCCTTCTTTTCACTCAGGTGACCGCAATATACAGCGCTTTCTCGATGACCGCTGAGCGAGTAAAGGTTGCGCTTCTGAATGCAGGGCGACACGATTCGATGGATCGAGCACATAGACCCATTACCTCTATCCCGGTCAATCTCCTGAAGAAACGAGCGATAGAGTGAAAAATTACCGCAGTTTCGGTGTGTTGTCAGGATCTGGCTCGCCCTTGCTGTCCACTTTGTGACCACCCCCTAAGGGTGGAGCTTTTTGCTTCAACGGCTGTGGCTGTTTGCGGACTCCTCTATTGAGGCGCTGCTGGCAGACCGGGAGTTCATCGGGACTGACTGGATGAAATTAGTTCTCCATCGTCTGGACAACGAAATAGAATCACAACCTCATGATATCGCTCAACT
>NZ_SMMF01000350.1:0-678 GCF_009711355.1 Roseibium sp. RKSG952
CGCGGCATGCGGGTGGAACTTGGCGAGATCGAGGCCGCGCTTGTGGCACAGGATGGGATCGCACGGGCCTCGGTGGTGGCGCGCAAGACGGGCGCCGGGGAGACCCGGCTGGTTGCTTATCTGGTTCCTGACGCCGTGACGGATCAGATGATTGCGGATGCGCTCGGGATTGCTCCGGCGGACATGGCCCCATCCGACTTGCAGGAGATGCATGTTCTGGATCTGGAGCCTGTGCTTCAGCCCGGACACTTGCGGGCCTGTCTGGAGGTGTTGCTGCCGGCGCATATGGTTCCGTCCGTGTTTGTCGGCCTGTCGCGCTTGCCGATGACGCCGTCGGGCAAGATCGACCGCAAGGCGCTGCCCGATGTTGCCGGCAGCGTGGCGCAACGCCCCTACGAAGCGCCCGCAACGGAAAGCGAACAGCTCGTGGCCGGGGCGATGGCCGATCTGCTGGATCTGGAACAGGTGGGGCGTCAGGACAGTTTCTTCGAACTTGGCGGCCATTCCCTGAGCACGGTGCGCCTTGTGGCCCGTCTCGAGGCGGCAACGGGCAAGGCGGTTGCCGTGCGCGATGTGTTCGAGGCAGGCAGTGTTGCGGCTCTGGCCGCGCGGATCGACGCTCAGGATCAGGCGGCAGATGATGGCGTGCCTCTGGTCCGGGTTGATCGTTGTGGTGTG
>NZ_SMMF01000364.1:0-725 GCF_009711355.1 Roseibium sp. RKSG952
GCCTCCCGCCCCACCGCGACCGGCACAAGACCGCCCGCATGGTCGATCACCTCGGGGCGCGGCCGGTCAAACGGCAGCGTGATCGCCTCGGGCAGACCTTCCAGCGTCTCACGCCACCAGGCCGTCTCCTGCGCCAGCCGCTCGCCCGACAGAACCTTGCGCTGCCAGACCGCATAATCGGGATATTGAACATCCAGTTCGGGCAGATCCGCAGCCCCCCCGCCGCAAGCCTCGCCGTAAAGTGCGGCCAGCTCCTTCACAAGCACCCCGAGCGACCAGCCGTCCAGAACCGCATGATGGCCGCCGATCACCAGCACATGGGAGACCGCCGACAGCTGCAAGAGTGCTGCCCGGAACAAGGGCCCCGCCTCGAGATCGAACCGCTGCGCCAGAACCGCCTCGATCCGCTCCCGCAGGGCCGCCTCATCCAGACCCGTGGCATCCGCCCGCTCAAGCCGGAAGCCGCTGTCTTGCGCCGGACGGATCTTCTGGCAGGGTGTGCCCCCGCCATCGTTCACGAACACCGTGCGCAGACCCTCGTGCCGCGCCACCAGCCCCGTCAGCGCCTGATCCAGCGCCTCCGCGTCAAGCGGCCCCTCCAGACGGAACGCCCCTTCAATGTGATAGGCCGCCCCCGCCTGCGCATCCAGACGATCCAGAAACCACAAACGCTCCTGCTGAAACGAAAGCGGCAACACACCACAACGATCAACCCGGACCAGAGG
>NZ_SMMF01000705.1:0-4970 GCF_009711355.1 Roseibium sp. RKSG952
CTCGTTCTCACCCTGTTTGTCGCGCGGCAGTCCTCCTTGCCAAAAACAGGCATCTATAGGGGGAATGCATGCCGAGTATCCATATAAGTCTGTCTGCAAGCATCTGCGGTTTGACTGCAGCCTTGGCTGTTACAATCACGCCGTCTCCAACCGAAGCAGGTGGTTTCTGGCGTGGTGAGGCCGATACGGAAATCCTGTTCGTTGAAGGCAAAAGGGTTGTGCGACTTGGCGCCATCTACGCGTCACCCATGTTCGATTTCACGACAATCGGTGGCCTGCCCGCAACCGACACGAATTACTCGCAGAACTTCTGGTCGCCCAATCTCGGTTTCAAGCTTCAGATCTTGCCGAATCTTGCATGTGCGGCAACCTATTTCCGGCCCTTCGGTCAAAACGGAGAATATGGTCCGCAAGCCCTGACGGCTGAAACTGGTCAAGCGATTGCGGCTGGCGAGTTCCCGAATCCGACCACATCCTCGGATTTCAGAGTGGACGAATACGCAGGAACCTGTGCGCAGGCCTTTAAAATCGGGCCCGGCCGCATGCACCTGATTGGAGGGGTTTTCTATCACGATTTCGACTACATAAACCGAACCGTTTTAGGTGACATGGAGCTGAACGACGGAGGGTTTGGTTTCCGCGCAGGAGCGGCCTATGAAATCCCAGAATATGCGATGCGGGTTCAAATCATCTACCGATCAGAGGTTGATCACGATGCGCCTGGGACCTTTTATACGTCAGATCTTGGCCAGGCGGCGGGGCTACCTGGTTCCTTGCCTGCAACCGGCTATGGAACGTTGCCCCAGTCTATTGAAATCTACGCGCAAACGGGTGTTGCGGAAGACTGGCTGGTCTTCGGTGCACTGCAATGGACGCAATGGAGCGAGCTTCCCCAATTCGATTATTCGGTCCAGGGCCTCGGGGACGGCCGCGAGATTTTCAATTATTCTGACGGACTGGTGGTAGAGCTCGGCACCGGCCACGCATTCACGGATCAACTTGCGGGATTTGCAAGCCTGACATGGGACCAGGGTGTCGGAAGCGGCGCGGATATTGCGACCGACATGTGGATGGCCCGATTTGGTGCAGAGTACGACACGAGAAATGGTGTCATCGGCGCCGGTGTTGCTATTGCCCGAGTAAATGAAGGGAAGCAACGCTATGCTGACGGCGCTCCTTTCGACGCAACAGCCGACCCTGACTGGGCCTTCGGCTTTGGCGTCAATTTCACACTCCCTTTCTAGTTGGAAAATATCGGAACTTTCCATGGCGCCGGAAACGCCGCCGCATCAATGACCTTGTGCATTTGCCCCGGAGGAGGAACGGCATGAACTGCAGAAGAATTGTAACAGGACACGACGAAACGGGCGCTGCGGTGTTCTTGTGCGACAAGGATGTCGACCCTATCTTTCTCGATGCGATCCCCGGCTTCAGAACCCATGAAATCTGGAATACCGGCGCAGAGCGCGATATCCCCCACGGTGGCAAATTTCCGGAAATGAGAACCTATTTTCCGGATGAACAATCAACCATTTTCCGCAAGATTATCTTCCCCCCAACCGAAGAAGGTGAAAGCGGGATCGACTTGGCACCGGATTCAGTCACCGAAATCAATGCCAAACTGCCCGGCGCCCTCGATCACTTCGAACTTTCAGAACCCGGTATGCACACGACAGCTTCCGTCGACTACGGAGTTGTTCTCGACGGCGAAATCGAACTGGAGCTGGACCACGGTCAGAAAAAGCAACTCAAGGCCGGAGACGTCGTCATCCAGAATGGCACGCGCCACGCCTGGCGCAACCACTCGGGCAAACCTGCCGTCATGGTTTTCATCTTGTTGGGGGCGCGCAAAAAATGAACGTACCCTTTCAGATGTCTCTTCCGAAGGGATACAAGGCTCTCCATCCTGACCAGAACCTGAACTTCCAGTTGAACAGATGGCTACCTTACCTTCCTGTAGATGAAGTTCAATTAGTCGCAAACCAGATCAAGAGTTTACCGGATTTCAAACCGGTTATGCTGGCACAAGCAAGAAAAGCTGAGGCCGAAGACCGCAGGATAAATGCGGCATTCTACTATCGTGCAGCAGAATTCGTCACTCCGGCCAAGGACAAGGAAAAACAAGTCTTTTACCGCAAGTTCCGCGAATTGTTCGAAAGCCAGATTCCCGACGACACTTATATTCGCGCGGACATCACCTTTGATCGGGGAGCCCTTCCGAGCTTGTTGATTGAGCCGGAAGGGACGCAGGCTGTCGAAACTCTTGTCGTGCATGGTGGTTTCGATTCCTTTGTCGAAGAGCTGTATCCGCATGTTGCAATTTGCGCTCAAAAGGGCATGCGAATAATCATGTTTGAAGGGCCAGGACAGGGTGCAGCATTAAATGTGCACGGCCTTGCCATGATCCCGGACTGGCACCGGCCAGTTGCCGCTATACTTGATCATTACGGCGTAACGTCCTGCAGTCTGCTTGGTATTTCGTTGGGTGGTTGTCTGGCTCTCTGAGCTGCTGCCTTTGAGCCGCGCATCAAGCGTGTGATTGCGGACAACGTTTGCGAGGACTTTTTTGACGTTCTTGCAGCCCGCATGGGAGAACGCAAGGCGCGGCCTCTCAAGTTTCTCCTCAAACACGGATATCGTGGCGTCTTGAATAGGTTGCTTGAGAGGGCCGCAACACGTGACGAGACCCTCGCTTGGGCGATCGCCCATGGACGCCATGTCAGCGGTGCGGCCTCTGCATATGACTATTTGAAGTGGGCTCAGACAATCTCGACCCGGGATGTTTCTCATCTTCTGAAACAGGATGTTCTGTTGCTTGGGGCGCAGGAGGACCATCTGATCCCGCTTGCCCAGTTTTATAGTCAGCAACAAACCCTGACGAATGTCCGGTCCTTGACGGCACGTCTTTTCACTTCGCGCGAGCACGCATCAAGCCACTGTCAGGTCGGAAACACCGGACTATCGCTGGACGTCATCATCAATTGGGTCATGGAGAGCAAGCGTCAGACAGAGGAGCAACCTGCTCATGGGGCAATTTGATCTGGCAACGGTCCCGGTTATCCAGACGATATCTGATGTCGCACGGGTTGAGGAATGGCTTATCAAGAACCCGCCGCCGTTTTCGACAAGCTACGAATTGCTCGAATGGGCTGCCCGAAGTTACCCGGACCGGACCGCCATCCGCTTTATGGAAACACCGGCCCCGGACGCGCTCACGATTGATCTTTCCTATCGGGACCTGCTCCGGCGCGCCACACAGGCAGGGCACCTTTTCATGGAGCTGGGCGGCCGGGAGCCGGTAGTCTCCTCTCTTCTGCCAAATACGCCCGAAGGGCATCTGGCTCTGTGGGGAGCGCAAGCCGTTGGAACAATCAATCCGCTCAATCCGTTTCTTCAGGTTGAGAGCCTCATCGCCCTAATGAATGCGATCAATAGCGATCTTCTTGTTGTTACCGACCCCGGAGCTACATCGGCGCAGTGGCACAAGCTTTACCAGATTGTCAAAGAAGTAAAGAGCCTCCAGGCCGTACTTGTGACCCATGCAAACGATCAGCCCGGCGGGATGGATAACAAGCTGGACATTCCTCTTTTGAGCTTCAATGAAGCGCTTGAACCGCAACCCGTCATACCGCATCGCATCCGGAGTGGTGGCGACGATTCGGCTTATTTCCATACCGGTGGCACCACCGGGATACCTAAAATCGTGCGCCACACTCACAAGAACGAAATCGCCAATGTCGTGAGCGCGGCGGCCGCTTTTCCCGGACGCCCCGGAGATGTTTGTCTCGTCGGGTTGCCCCTCTTTCATGTGAATGCAGTCCTCGGTACCGGACTTTGTTCTTTCCTGAAAGGTCAAACCGTCCTGATCGCCACAGCTTCGGGCTTCAGAACTCCTGGCCTTGTCGACAGGTTTTGGGAGATTGTTTCTAGGCATCAGGTTGCCATGTTCTCCGCAGTTCCGACGGTTTTATCGATGCTGTTGGATGTACCAGGGAAAAAGCCCGATGCCGGTACCCTGAAACATGTCGTTTCGGGGGCTGCACCGCTTTCGGTCGCACTCGCAAACAGATTTGTTGCGGAAACCGGTGCGCGGCTGATTGAAAGCTACGGTCTCACTGAAGGCAGTTGCATCAGTACACTAAACCCTGTTCACGGGGAACAAAGGATCGGGTCCATCGGCTTTCGAGTGCCTGCGCAAGAACAACGGATCGTTGCCATCGCAGCAGATGGCACCATCATCCGGGATTGCGGCGCCTGTGAGGTAGGAAGCCTGTTGATACGGGGCGAAAATGTTTCCAGGGGCTATCTTGATTCCAGCAGAAATCCCGGTGTCTTCCTCGAAGGCGGATGGCTGAATACCGGAGACTTAGCGCGGCGCGACGCTGACGGTTATGTCTGGCTCACCGGACGCTCCAAGGATCTCATCATTCGCGGAGGGCACAATATCGATCCTTCGGTTATTGAAGAAGCCATGATGCAGCACCCTTCCGTTGGGCAGGCAGCCGCAGTCGGACAACCGGATGCGCATGCCGGGGAAGTGCCCTGCGTCTATGTGCAACTCAGACCCGACAGGCCGCAGGTTGATCCCGAAGACCTAAGGAACCACGCCAGAACGCATATCGCCGAGCGGGCGGCCATACCGGTATATATCGAGATCATGCCTTCCTTGCCTTTAACAGCGGTCGGCAAGGTGCTGAAGCCGGCACTTCGCCGGGAGGCGGTCAAACGGGTTGTCGCCGATGCTGTCTGCGAGATTGATCGTTTTGCAACTGTAGCTGCCGAAGAAAAAAATGGCTCGGGCATAGTGGTCATGGTCAAGAGTTCGGTCGAGCCTGCCGCCTTCGCCCCGGTTCTCGACAGATTTCCCTTTACCTGGCAGATCCATGAAACCTCCTGATCTGATAAACGCTTGGAGCGTGCGGGGGTGAATTCAGAAGTGAGTGCAACATGGTCGGCGGATTTGATATCCG